>DATDHP010000411.1:0-25971 GCA_036521515.1 Vicinamibacterales bacterium | reverse complement strand
CTCGTCGAGCGCCACGATCTCCCCGTCGAGCAGCACCGGCCGCGGGAGATGGCGCGACCACTCGCGGAGCGCAGCCGTGATTTCGGGGAATTGAGTGGTCTTCTCATTGCCAAGGCGGGACCAGAGATGCACGTCGCCTTTGTGCACGGAGGCGAGCGCACGGACGCCGTCGTATTTGGGCTCGTAGGCGAGCGCCGCCGAGTCGAGCGGCGCGTCGCCAGTGCTGGCCAGCATCGGCCGCACGGCTGCAGGATCGTCTCTCCAGGGAGGCACCGACCGATCTTATGCCGCCCGCCGCCTCCTGGACGTGCCGGCGGCTCTCCGGCCGCGTGTCGTTCTGGCCGTTTTCCTGGCTTTTCCGCCGCCGCCCGCGCCTTCCAGCGATTGGCGCAGCCTTTCCATGAGGTCGACCACCTCGGCCTGCCGGGGTTCGACGTGCCCGGTCAGCCGCGCCTGTTTCCCCTTCATCCTGGCCTTGATGATCTTCATCAGGTTCTCGCGGTACTCGTCCGTGTACCGGGTCGGATCCCAGGTGTCCGCCAGGTTCTCGACCAGTGTGACCGCCATCGCGAGCTCCGGCTTCCGAATGTCTTTCGCCGGCGGGAAGGAGAACTGATTGGTGTCGACCAGTTCCTCGGCGTACCGCATCAACGTCAGGACCATGGCGTCCTTGATCACTTCGAGCGCAGCAAGGTGCTGCGCGTCGCGAAGGACGATCGTGGCGATGCCGACGCGCTCGGTCTCGCGGATGGCTTCGCGCAGCAGGGCGTACGCGCGCTCACCTCCCTTGGCGGGGAGGAGATAGTAGGACGACTCGAAGAATCGGTCGTCGATTTCTGCTGGCTTGACGAAGTTGCGGATGTCGATGGTTCGCGTTTTCTCGAGCGCGGCGGCGCGGAAATCCTCTTTCGTCAGGACGACAAAGCGGCCTTTCTCGTATTCGTAACCCCTGACCAGCTCTTCCCAGGCGACCGGCTTCCCCTCGCGCGCGCAGACGCGCTCGAACTTCACCGGCGACTTGTCGTCGGCGTGAAGCAGCCGGAAGCGTGGACGTGAGTCGCGTACCGCGATATGCAGCTCGACAGGGATATTGACCAGGCCAAACGCGATCGAGCCTTTCCAGATTGCTCGTGCCATACAGGTGGGCGATGCAATCTCCCGCCCACCTTCCTTTCGACTCCCGACGAGCCAATTTATGGGGTTGGAAGGTTGCACGGCGATCACGCTGGGAGTTCCACCCCACGGCGCAAGCGTGCGCCGTGGGCCCCGGAGTTGGAAGTTTTCGCTAGTGTCGTCTTCGCCGAACGAGCTCGCGCTCGGCCTCGATCCAATCGTCGAAATCCCGCCCGTCCGATCCGCCCCGGCTCAGGTACCGCTGGTAGGCTTCCTGGGCGATGTCGTCGTACGTTGGCTGATTCGTCGACTCAGCCGATACGCCCTCCATGTCGGCGGCCGAATCGATCGGCTCCACCGGCGTCACGCTGGCGATATCGACCGGCGCGGCGGCAGGATCTTTCTTCGTTGATCGTCTCGTTGTGCTGGCACGCCGCGGAGCAGCGGCAGTGCCTTCGGTGTTTTTCTTCGCCACGTCAAACTCTCTTCCGAACTTTCAAACGCCATTGTAACCAAGCGCAACCGCTCGTGCTGCGCCACGAGAGCGGTTGAGCTTGGTGGGTGCGCTCGTCTTGCCGTCAACGTCGTGACGAGGTCGTCTCTTCCTCTTCTTCCTCCATCTCCACCTCGAACTCCGACGTGATCGCCTTCAGCTTGTGCAGCGTCGTCTCTTCTTCCTGCAACGTCTGCGCGAGCAGCTCGACCGCATCGCTCCGTCCAAGCTTCTCGGCCATGTCGATCAGGTTCTCGTACGCGGTGATCTCGTAGCGCTCGACCTTCTGGGCCGCGCCGATGTTGTAGAACTCGAGCAGCTCCGCGGTCGGTTTTTCACGCATGAAGAGCTTCTTCTCCTTGATCAGCCCTTCGAGCCCGGCGCACGTTTCGGCTTCCGGCTTCTGGCCCATGCTCTTGAAGATCTTCTCGATCCGCTTGATCTGCCCCTGCGTCTCCCGGCGGTGCTGCGCGTAGCCTTTCTTGATTTCGCGGTCGGTACTCTCGTCCGCCATTTGCTGCAGGGCGTCGAGCAGCGACTGTTCAGCCCCGTAAATGTCCTTGAGCTCGTGCTCGAAGAGCTCCTCGATCGTCTGCATTGCCATGCCGAGCCTCCTTGTATCCGTTACCAACAGTTCCAGCGTGATCGGCAGTCAGGGTGCAAACAGAAGGCCACGGAACAGGATCGCGCCCGGCCTTGCGAAGTGGACCGTGAAGAGCGCGGCCGTATCCACGCGAATCGGCGCCGGATCTTTCGTGACGTCCGCGTCTTCGGTCGTCACGAGTACGTCACGCCACGTGGGCCCCGCGCCCGGGACGTGCACGGCGCCCGCCCCCGAGAGCCGCACGATAGCCGTGAGATCGCGTTCGTCCGGCCCGGCTCCGCACATCAGCGTCAGCATGAGTGAACGTTCGTCGAGCGCGCGCACATCGTATCGCTCGCGGGTGACGGCCCGGATCGCTTCGTTGGACGAGCGGATGTGGAGGAGCCGTCGATACAGGCAGAGCACACCCGGATGGGGAACGCGGTGCGCTTCGTCCCACTGTAACCGGCTGCGCAGGAAGGTCTGCGCGTCCTGTGGATCAGGAATCGCCGCACGCTTCGCCGGATCTGCGAATGCGGCAAACGCCCCAAACTCCTGCCGGCGTCCCTCGGTGATCTTGCGCCCGAGCTCCTCTGCGTGATCGGTGAAGAACAGGAACGGCGAGGAGGCCGCCCACTCCTGGCCCATGAAGAGCAGCGGCGTCTGCGGCGCCACGAGGAGCAGCGCGCTGAGCGCGCGGAACGTGGCCTCATCCACTTCATGGTTCAGCCTGGCGCCGTTCGGGCGATTGCCGATCTGATCGTGATTCTGAATGCAGACGATGAACTGCTTCGGCAGAAGGCCGGATGGGTCGGTGCCGCGAGGCTCGTTCAGGTGTGCAGAATACTGGCCAGTGAAAAACCACCCGAGCCGCAGCGTCTCGGCGAGGTCCTCGGCCTTGCCGGTGAAGTCCGCGTAATAGCCTTCGCGGTCTCGCGCGGTGTGCACGCGCGCCTGATGGTGGAAGTCGTCAGCCCAGACGGCGTCGATGCCCCAGCCGCCCTCAGCGACCGGCCGCAGCGTCCGCGAGATGTTGCGATGATCCTCGGCCACGAAGGCAACGGGGCGCCCGGTGCGCTCACGCACGGTGGCGGTGAGCTCTGCCAGGAAGTGCACCGGGCTGTCGTCGTGCATCGCGTGCGTGGCGTCGAGGCGCAGACCGTCGATGTGGTACTCGTGGATCCAGTGCAGCGCGTTCTCGATGAAAAAACGTCGCACCTCTGAGCCGGAGGGTCCATCGAGGTTGACGCCGCGGCCCCACGGGCTCTCGTGCCGGTCGGTGAAATAGTACTGGCTGAACACGTTCGCGTACGCGCCGTCCGGCCCGAGGTGGTTGTAGACGACGTCGAGGTAGACCGAGACGCCGTACCGGTGCGCGGTATCCACGAGGCCACGGAGATCGTCGGGTTGCCCGTAGCACCGCGCCGGCGCGAAGAGCGCCACGCCGTCGTACCCCCAGTTGCGGTCGCCAGGAAAGTCGGCGATCGGCATCAGCTGGATCGCGCTGATGCCGAGGTCCTTCAGGTAAGGGAGACGCTCCATGACGCCGCGGAACGACCCCTGCGGCGTGAACGTGCCGACGTGAATCTCGTAGAACGCCGTTCGATCGAGCCATGGCGCGCGCCACTGCCGATCGGTCCACGCGAACGTGGAGGGATCGATGACCTGTGACGGTCCGTGCACGCCCTGAGGCTGAAACCTGGAGACGGGGTCGGGAAACACCCGGTCGTCGCGTCCCTCGAGACGATAGCGGTACAGCGTGCCGGGTCGCACATCGTCGAAGGTCGCGGACCAGTAGCCGCGGGGTTCAGGGGAGAGCGGACGGAGCTCGCCCGGCTCGATCACCAGATCAACCGAGGTGTAATCGGGCGCCCAGACGCGAAACGTTGTCGTGCCCGCCGCGTAACACGCACCGAGGAGGGGCTTCCATTCAGGCATGCAGACGGGAGCGCAGGCGGAGCAGCCCTGCCAGGGGAATGTGGACCCAGTCGGGGCGGTTGTTCAGTTCGTAGCCGAGCTCGTACAGCGCCTTTTCGAGCACGAAGGCCTGGAGCAGCACCTCGATGTCGTCGGGACCTGCCGGCATGAACGGCTGGTCGCGCGTAACGCTCAGATATGCGCGCAGGAAGGCAGCACATACCCAGGTCTCCCACAGATCCGCCCATGGCGCAAACCGTTCCTGATCTTCGGGTCGCCCCACGGTCGCCGCGCCGAGGCCCGTCAGCGCCGCGTAGCCGAACGAGCGCAGCATCCCCGCGACGTCCCGCAAGGCGAAGCACTTCGATCTGCGCTCGGCGAGCGGGCGCGCCGGCTCGCCTTCGAAGTCGAGGATGACGACGTCTCCCTCGCTGATCAGGACCTGGCCGAGGTGATAGTCCCCGTGGCAGCGGATGCGTGCCCCGCCTCCTGCGCGCAGCTGCTCCAGGTCGTCGAACTGGCGAATCAGCTCATCGCCGTGCGCGAGTACCTCGCGCGCCAGCCCGCGCCGCCGCTCCTCGAGCAACGGGAGCGCGCCCTCGAGCGTTGTCAGCTGCGCTTGCGCGTGGCGGCGCATCGCGTCCGCCAGCCCTTTTACGTCAGCCGATGTGGAGGGTTCCGGAACGAAGGCGGGCTCCTCCGGTCCCGCGCTGGCCAGGTGCAGGTGCATCTCGCCGGTCCGCCGCCCGAGCACGCCGGCCAGCGCAAGATACGTAATGATCGTTTCGGTCACGTAGTCGGGCGGTTCAGCCCGACGCTGGTCGATCCATTCCTGCGCCTGCTGACGGGCAATATCCGGATCGGGACGACCCGTTACGCGCTCGAAGTAACGCCGGAGCTCTTCGATCGTGACGTCCCACCCATTGCCCTGGTTTCGGATGAACTCCTGCAGCATGGCCAGCGACGCTGCATCCTGGCTCGCCGCCGCGTATGAGATGGCGCCACGGAGCGGTGGCACGCGCGTAAAGCCACGGTGCAGGAGGAACTCGCCCATCTCGACGTCCGGGTTCGGGCCCGGCTCGACCCGGCGGAACAGCTTCATGATCAGGCGCCGGCCGAACAGTACCGACGTGTTGCTCTGGTCAGGGGCGCTGCGCGTGATCGGCGCCAGCGCGTCGGCCGGAGCGTGCTCGGGCGACCGGCCGATGCCGGTCGCGCTCAGGCGGCCCGCGCGCGTCGGCGCCTCCCGCCCTTCCTGGATCCACGCCAGCAACGTCGCGCACGTCGCATCGTCGAAGACGCCGTCGTACAGGATGCCCTTCCGGGCACCCGTGATTTTCGCGAGCATCGCGGATGGATGGTGCTGCTCGATGGCCGCGGCGTCGGCGCCGCTCGACATGGCGAGCGGCAGCGAGTAGCACTCCCGTCCCCCGTCCCTGTACGAGGCCTCGACGATCGCCAGGAAGGCGGGATGCGCCCCCTTGCGAATCGTGGTCCAGTCCACGAACCTGGCGGAGGCAAGGGGATGCGACTTGCCGCCGAACCAGCGCTGTCGCTCGAGGAACGGGACGAGGGCCTGGCGCTCGATGATCGAGCGCATGCTGCCGTCGAGGATGGAATCCCAGACTACGCCGGCAAAGAGCGCTGGCACCGTGGACGGCTCCTCCGCGAGAGGTGCCGTGCGCGCGGTGATGGCGGTTACGACCTCCTGCAGCTGAAACCAGTAGAAGCCGTACGGCGCCAGGGTCACGAAGTAGCTCTGGTCCCCGATGCGCGGGAACTCGGTCTGGCCGAGCATCTCGACCGGAGTCAGCCCCGCGAACTGGGCGAGCGGCACCTGCACAGGCTGCACCGTGCGCGAGAGGTTGGCGATGCAGAGCACGACGTCCTTCTCGTGCCGGCGGACGTAGGTGAGCACCTTGCGGTTGTCCGTCCTGATGAACTCGATCGAGCCGCGGCCGAACACCGGGTGCTGCTTGCGCTGCGCAATCATCCGCTTCATCCAGTGGAGCAGGGAGAACGGCGAGCGCTCCTGCGCCTCCACGTTGATCGCCTCGTAGCCGTAGACGGGATCCATGATCACGGGGAAGTACAAGCGGCCCGGGTCGCACCGCGAGAACCCCGCGTTGCGGTCGCTGCTCCACTGCATCGGCGTCCGGACTCCGTTGCGGTCGCCGAGGTACACGTTGTCACCCATGCCGATCTCGTCGCCGTAGTAGATCACCGGCGTGCCCGGCATCGAGAACAGCAGGCTGTTCATCAGCTCAATCCGCCGGCGGCTGTTTTCCATCAGCGGGGCGAGTCGCCGCCGAATGCCCAGGTTCAGCCGCATCTCCGGGTCGGCCGCGTACTGCGCGTACATGTAGTCGCGCTCCTCGTCGGTCACCATCTCGAGCGTCAGCTCGTCGTGATTGCGCAGGAAGATGGCCCACTGGCAGCTCTCCGGGACCTCCGGGGTCTGGTTCATGATCTCGACGATCGGGTGGCGCTCCTCCTGGCGCAGCCCCATGAACATGCGCGGCATCAACGGGAAGTGAAACGCCATGTGGCATTCGTCGCCGTCGCCGAAGTAGGCGCGCACGTCGGAGGGCCACTGGTTGGCCTCCGCCAGCAGGACGCGGCCGCTGTACTGCGCGTCGAGCTCGCGGCGGATGCGCTTCAGGACGTCGTGCGTTTCCGGCAGGTTCTCGTTGATCGTGCCTTCGCGCTCGATCAGGTACGGAATCGCGTCGAGGCGCAGCGCATCCACGCCCATGTCGAGCCAGAAGCGCATCACGTCGACGATCGCCTGGAACACCTGCGGGTTCTCGAGGTTCAGATCCGGCTGGTGCGAGAAGAAGCGATGCCAGTAGTACTGCTCGGCGACCGGGTCCCACGTCCAGTTCGACTTCTCCGTGTCGATGAAGATGATGCGCGTGCCGGCGTACTTGTCGACGGTGTCGCTCCACACGTAGAAGTCGCGCTCCGGCGACCCCTTTGGCGCGCGGCGCGCGCGCTGGAACCAGGGGTGCTGGTCCGAGGTGTGGTTCACGACCAGCTCGGTGAGCACGCGGATGTGATGCGCGTGCGCCGTGTCCACGAAGCGCTTGAAGTCGTCCAGCGTTCCGTAAATCGGGTTGATTGACGTGTAATCCGCGATGTCGTACCCGTCGTCCTTGAGCGGCGACGGGTAGAAGGGGAGCAGCCACACGCAGGTGACGCCCAGGTCGTGGAGATACGCGATCTTGTCGGTCAGTCCCGCGAAGTCGCCGATGCCGTCGTTGTTGTTGTCGTAGAACGCGCGGACGTGCGCTTCGTAGATGATCGCGTCTTTGTACCAGAACGGGTCGGCCATGGCTCAGTGCCTGATCACGAAGACATGCGCCATGCGCTCCGACGGATCGAGGCGCACGTAGTTCCACTCCCCGCGCCACGTGTACCTCGCCTCGTCCAGCAGGTCCTCGACGATGTAGGGGCGGCCCGGCGGAATGTCGAGATCCCAGATCGGCACTGAGACATGGCCGTGCTGCAGGTGGTGCGGGTCGGTGTTGGCGACGACGAAGACCCGGTCGGTGCCCGCGGTCTTGCTGAACCAGAGCAGTGTCTCGTTGTCGGTGGGATGGAACGCGAGCGTGTTGTTCTGCTGCAGGGCCGGGTGCTGCCGCCGGATCCGGTTCACCTGACCGATGAGCTCCCTGAGCGTACCGGGCTGGTTGTAGTCGCGCGGCCGGAGCTGATACTTCTCCGAGTTCAGGTACTCCTCGGAACCTGGACGGACGGGCACGTTCTCACACAGCTCGTAGCCGCTGTAAATGCCGTAGCTGGAGGAGAGCGTCGCGGCGAGGACCAGGCGCACCTCGAACGCCGGGCGGCCACCGGTCTGCAGGTACTCGTGCAGGATGTCCGGAGTGTTCGCGAACAAGTTCGGCCGCATGTACTCCTTGAGCTCGGTGCGCGTGAGCTCGATCAGGTAGTCGCGCAGCTCGTGGGCGGAGTTCCGCCACGTGAAGTAGGTGTAAGACTGTGTGAACCCGGCCTTGGCCAGGTAGCGCATCACCTTTGGCCGCGTGAACGCCTCCGACAGGAAGATCGTTTCAGGATGATCGCGGGTGATTTCGGCGATGCACCATTCCCAGAAGCGGAACGACTTGGTGTGCGGGTTGTCGACGCGGAAGATCGTGACGCCGTGTTCGATCCAGAAGAGGAACACATCGCGCAGCGCATCCCACAGCGCCCGCCACGCGGAAGTCTCGAAATCGAATGGATAGATGTCCTGGTATTTCTTCGGCGGGTTCTCCGCGTACTTGATCGTCCCGTCCGGCCGGTGCTTGAACCACTCGGGATGCTCGCGCACCCACGGATGGTCGGGCGAGGCCTGGAACGCGATGTCGAGGGCGACCTCGAGGCCAAGGCGATTGGCGACGCCGACGAACCGGTCGAAGTCGTCAAGCGTGCCGAGGCCCGGCTCCACGGCGGTGTGCCCTCCTTCCTCGGCCCCGATCGCCCATGGGCTGCCGGGATCGCCTGGCGATGAGGTCAGCGAGTTGTTGGGGCCTTTGCGGTGCGTGCGGCCGATCGGATGAACCGGCGGCAGGTAGACCACGTCGAAGCCCATCGACTCGATTGCGGGAAGCCGCGCTTCCGCATCGCGGAAGGTGCCGCTCCGTCCGGGGTCCGTCGTGCACGAGCGGGGGAACATCTCGTACCACGCGCTGAAGCGCGCGCGCATCGAGTCGACCATCACGCGCAAGGAGGGCTCGTAGGTGGTGGACGCGCTGCGGTCGGGCCGCTTCGTCATCAGCGCCAGCAACCCGGGATCGCGCGCCGCGGCCACCCGCGCGGCCTGCGCCGCCGGGCTGCGGAGGATATCGGCGACTTCCAGCAGCTTCAGATCTTCATCGGGCCGGCCGGCAGCGGCCTGGATCAGCTCCGCGCCTTCGAGCAGCTCGCTCGACACGTCCTGGCCCGCCTCGACCTTTGCAATCAGCCCCTTCAGCCACGTGCCGAATCGATCGATCCACGCTTCCACCGTGTACTCATACGCCCCGAGCTCGGTTACGGTGAACGACGCACCCCAGCTGTCGTTCCCGAGCGACGCGAGCGGGACTTCCTGCCAGTCGCCGGTCGAGGTATGGCGATATTTCAGCACGCCCGCCATCAGGTCATGGCCATCTGCAAACGTGTCCGCCGTCACCGTCACAAGCTCACCAACCGTGCGCTTGATCGGAAAGCGGCCGGCGTCGATCGCCGGCGACACGTTTTCGACAACGACACGTCGAAGACCGTGCTCGATCGGGGATCGGAACTCTGTGGGGATCGGGGATCGGGGCACGGGGGTCGGACGGGATGAGGCGCTCGGCCGCTCCGCCTGGGTACTTCCGATCCCCGATCCCCGATCCCCGATCCCCGATGAGTTCCGTGCAGTCATCGTTTCTCCGCCACGTTGCCGATGGCCCGTGTGTCTTCGGACCGCCGGCGCTGCTGTTCGCTGCGCAGGACGAAGACAACCAGCGTCCGGCCCTGCAGGGGATAGCTCTCGCCTCCCTCGTAGCGGCGCTCCGGGACGTACGGTTCTATCGTATCAATCGTCCGCACCCAGGCGGTGCCATCCGTGGTCGCCGGCAGTGCAAACTGGACCTCATCATGATGCGCGTTGAGCAGAAGGAGCAGCGTGTCGCCGCGCACCTGCCGCCCGCGCTCGTCGACCTCGTCGAGCGCGTTGCCCACCATGAGCACGCCGAGCGACCGGGCGAACGGCGCGTTCCACGCCTCGTCGGTCATCTCGCGTCCGCTCGGGTCCAGCCAGTAGATGTCCTTCGCCTCGGCGCCGCGAATCGATCGTCCATGAAAGTACTTGCGGCGCATCAGCGCCGGCTGCGCGTGCCGGAACCGGGCGAGGCGGCGCGTGAACGCCAGCAACTGTTGCTGCTCGAGCGTCAGGTCCCACGGCGTCCAGCTCAGCTCGCTATCCTGACAGTACGCGTTGTTGTTCCCGAGCTGCGTCCGCCCGACCTCGTCGCCGCCGCTGATCATCGGCACACCGACCGAGAGCAGCAGTGATGCCATCAGGTTGCGCTTCTGCTGTTCGCGCAGCTTGACGACGCACCGGTCGGTCGTCGGCCCCTCCACGCCGCAGTTCCAACTGAGGTTGTGGCCTTCGCCATCCCGGTTGTGCTCGCCGTTCGCCTCGTTGTGCTTGTGGTTGTAGCTGACGAGGTCGTTCAGCGTGAACCCGTCGTGCGCCGTGATGAAGTTGATGCTCGCGTACGGCCTGCGGCCGCTGTGCTCGTACAGGTCGTTGCTGCCCGCAATCCGCGTCGCGACGTCCGCCACGCCCCGGTCCTCGCCCTTCCAGAAAGTCCGCATCGCGTCACGGTACTTCCCGTTCCATTCCGTCCACAAGACGGGGAAGTTGCCGACCTGGTAGCCTCCGGCCCCGAGGTCCCACGGCTCGGCAATCAGCTTGACCTGGGACAGGACCGGGTCCTGGTGAATGATGTCGAAGAAGGCGCCGAGGCGGTCCACTTCGTACAGCTCGCGGGCGAGGGCGCTCGCCAGGTCGAAGCGGAACCCGTCGACGTGCATTTCCAGCACCCAGTACCGCAGGCTGTCCATGATCAGCTGCAGCACCTGGGGGCTCTGCATGTTCAGCGTATTGCCGCAGCCCGTGAAGTCGAGGTAGTAGCGTTGATCGTCCGGGACGAGGCGGTAGTAGGATGCGTTGTCGACGCCCCGCAGCGACAGCGTCGGGCCCATGTGGTTGCCCTCGGCGGTGTGGTTGTAGACGACGTCGAGAATGATCTCGAGGCCCGCGCTGTGCAGCGCCTTCACCATTCGCTTGAACTCGCGCACGGAGTCGTCGGCGCCGCTGCTGGAGGCGAAGCGGATGTCGGGCGCGAAAAACGCCAGCGTGTTGTACCCCCAATAGTTCGACAGTCCCCGTTCGACCAGGTGCCGATCGTAGGCGTGATGATGCACGGGCATCAGCTCGACGGCGGTGACCCCGAGGCGCTGCAGGTGCTCGATGGCCACCTCGGTTGTCAGCGCTTCGTACGTGCCGCGAAGTCCCTGAGGGAGTCCCTTGTGCAGCTTGGAGAAGCCCTTGACGTGCATTTCGTAGATGATGGTCTTGTGCCACGGCGTGCGCGGCGGCTTGTCGTCGCCCCATGTGAACGCGGGATCGATGACGACCGCGAGTGGCGCGAAGGCCGCGTTGTCGCGGGTGTCCATGGAGAGATCGGCGAGCGGGTCGCCGATTGTGTAGCCGAACATCGAATCGTCCCAGGTGACCCCGCGCCCGACCGCCTTCGCGTACGGATCGAGGACGACCTTATGGCGGTTGAACCGATGGCCGTCGCGTGGCTGATACGGACCGTGGAGTCGATAACCGTACAACTGGCCCGGCCGGATGTCGGGAAAGTAGCCATGCCACACCATGTTGGTGTGCTCGGGCAGCGGGACGCAGGCCGACGGCGAGCCCGGATCAGGCGACTCGAAAAAGCAGAGCTCGACGCGGGTCGCATGCGTCGAATAGATCGCGAAGTTGACGCCGAGTCCAGTCCAGGTCGCCCCGAGGGGGTACGGTTGACCCGGCCAGACACGCATATTGCCGACTTTAGTCCAAAAGCCCTGCCGCCACACGCGGTCGAGGTAGCAAGGCGCTGCTCTTGAACGAGACAGGATTGGAGGTCAGATGTCTGAGAAAACCGGACCCGCGCATGAGGTAGCCGGCGCCTCTCCTCCGGGTCGAGGCGAGCAGACGCACCAGGTCATGCAGGCCGATGCGTCGAGGCCAGTTGCCGGCCCAGCCGGCAGCCAGACGCTGGCTGCGGGCGGCGGCCTCGAGGTGCCCGGTCGCGAGGCGCACCCGTACGCGGTGGAGCACGAAACGCTGCTCCACGAGCCGATTCCCGGCGAGCGCGACCCGGAGACGCTCACGTCGCGTGAGCCGGGCGGCATTGGCACACTCTCGGGCGCCGGGCTGCCTCGCGTCGACGCGCGCACGTGGCTCACCGAGGAGGACATCGAAGAACTGCAGCGCGAAGGCGGTGGCTCGCAGCGTAAACGCAAACGCTGAGCCCCTCGCATTCGTGACTTGTGGTTTGCGATTCGTGATTGATTCGTGATTTTGGGAATCCGGCCGGATTCAGCAAACACGCGACGAGTACAATCACGAATCGCTAATCACGAATGGACGGAGGCTGCGACCGTTGACTGAACGACCTCGGTTCGATGGTCCCGCGAGGCACCAAATGAGCAACTATCTGGCTGTCATCCTGGGGTTTGTCGAGCTCATTCTCGCCGACACGCCGGAGGACCACCCGCACTACGCAGACCTCGTCGAGGTCCGCAACGCCGCTGTCGAAGCCGCGAAGCTGATAGGAAGCCCGCCTTCGGATGATTCGTGATTTGTGAATCGTGATTCGTGATTCGTGATTTCGGGAGGAGGTCGGATCCGGCAGACGGGTGACAGCAGAATCACGAATCACGAATCGCTAATCGCGAATGATTGAAGGATGGGGCGGATGACGGGTCTCGAACCCGCGACTTCCTGAGCCACAGTCAGGCGCTCTACCCCTGAGCTACATCCGCCGTACTGACAAAAGACGAGTTTATCATTGGGGCGAGTGGGGCGGGTGGGCCGGTAAGGCGGGTAGGGCCGGTAAGGCGGGTAGCGCTGGTGGGGGAGAGTGGGGTTCGCTTCACTGAGCGTGGCGCAGCGGCTCTCCCAATCTGCCCGCCCCGCGCGACGCGCCTTACCCGGCTCACCCGCCCGACCCGCCATACCCGCCGCCCTGCGGCCTCGACGTCATGCGGGGTGTGCTCCGATCATGACGGTCCGTGATGGCAGGGCATGCGCCTTGGCCGCTCTGAGGGGATGAAGGCGAGTCCTGGAATTCGTCGGCAATCTCGGCGAGCGCCCCGTTCTCGATCTGCACGCGGACGGGATAGATGCAGCTGGCGCGTTCGCCTTTGGCTTCGTACATGAGCTCGTCGGCGCGGGCGAGGAGGTCATGCGCAAGCTGACGCGCGATGTGGCGCCGTTCACCGACCGAACCCAGGCGCAGGCAGACGACGCCGACGTCCACCTTGACGGGCTTTTCGGCCAGACGCGCGTCTTCGGCAATCCAGTCGTAGCGCTCCACCGCTTCGCGGAAGCGCTCGGCAATGACCCACGCCGCGCCGAAATCATCGAGGTCGGGAATCAGGAAGCAGAACTCGTCGCCGCCGAAGCGGGCGTGGAGCTCCTGGCCGGTGCGGAGCTCCGGCGACTCCTGGGCGATGAGGTCGTCCGAGCGCACCTGCTCGCGCAGCAGGCGCGCGACCCGGTCGATGATGCGATCGCCGAGCGCGTGGCCGAGCGTGTCGTTGTACCACTTGAACGACGTGATATCGACCAGGCCGACCGCGCACCACCGCCCGCGCTGCTCGAGAGCGAGGAACGCCTCGAGCTGCTCGATGAAGCGGCGGAAGTTCATCAACCGTGTCTTCGGGTCGCGGTGCACGCGGTCCGTAAGGTCGGCGACCAGGTCTTCGAAGTACCTGGCGATACTGCTCACCGTGGCGTCGCGCGCCGACAGCTCGTCGCGCATGCGGTTCATACGCTCGGTGAATCCGGCCGAGACGGCCTGGATGGCTTCCTGCTTCGACTGCTGCCAGAGCCGCTCGTGCTGGATGAAGACGTTGTCGATGGAGTCGAGCAACGATTGCTCGAGACCCGCCGGCAGATGCAGCTTCTCCCGGACCCACTGATGCAGGTCCGAGCGCGTCCCGGGGGCTGCGCTGTAATCCGCCGAAACCTGCTTCCGCATCCGCATAAGCTCGTCGTCGCAGATTGCGACGAAGTGCTCACTTCAAACGACGTGCCCGGCCGTTCCGACGCGACAGGTCCGCCCCAGGCGGGTCATAAGTGCGCCTTGCGCCCCAATCAGTGCCATCAAATTGCTATAAAGGATGAAAAAATACCGGACGCAAGCTCAGCTGGAAGGATTGCCAAACTGTAACGGGATGTGCGGAAAGCGTGGGAGGAACAATGGAACATCCGTCGGTGATCAGGCCCGAGACGTGCGGGGAGTGGCGGGTGGAGAAGATGGGCAAGAGCACACTGTTCGAGTCGCCGCGGCTCCTCGTCGGGCTCAACGCCTTCGAGCCCGGGCAGTCCCACGCGCTGCACGCGCACGCGGGCATGGACAAGGTCTACCACGTCCTGCTCGGCGACGGCGTCTTCCTGCTCGAAGGGCGCGAGCTGCCGATGCGGGCCGGCGATCTGCTCGTGGCGCCCGACGGTGTGCCGCACGGAGTGAAGAACACCGGTGCCGGACGCCTGCTGGTGATGGCCATCCTGGCTCCGGCCCCCCAACAGGAGCTCCCTCGATTCGCCACTTGAAGTCGCGCATGTGCCGGTCGTCACGCAGCCCGTCCCACCAGATCAGGAACTGGCGCCAGTTCCCGACATCGTCGCACCACGGCTTGTCTTCGAGGACTTCCTGGCCCATGAACAGCATCGGGATCCCGGGTGCCGTCATCAGGAGCAGCGAGGCCACCCGCGTGCGGCTTCGCGCGTACCACGATCGCGCATCGGAGGGATCGGCCGCGCGGACGAGACGGACATCACGTGCCCGCCGCTCCCACACGTCGAACAGCACGACGTCGTGGTTCTCGAGATGCTGCACCGCCCGCCACGGCGCCGAAAATCCTGGCGGCGGACCGAGCGCGTCGCGAAGGCGCTCCATGTTCACGCGCGCATCGGCGCCGCCGGCGAGGTTCTGACGGTCACACCGCTGGTGACGAGCGTCGCACTCATCGGTGTGTGCAGGCCGATTGCGTGGGGCGGGGATCCAGGGCGCAGCGCAGGGTGCATCGTGGCCTCCCTGGGTGAACGGACCACGATACACCTTAAAGAGATCACCCGGTGTTTCTCATCCCCGCAGCGATGCCGTTGACCGTCACCATGAATGCGTGACGAAGCCGCGGATCGGCTTCGCCGTAGCGCAGGCGGCGCACGAGACCGACCTGCACCAGGTTGATCGGATCCACGTACGGGTTTCTGACGTCAATCGACCTCCGCAGGACTGGATTCTCCTCAAGCAGCTCACGATGGCACGCCACGTCGAGCACGGTGCGAATGGCGAGCGCGAGACGCTCGCGCAACTCGGCGCCGAGCGGGAGCAGGGGCGCCGGCACGAGCTGGCGGTCGTACTCGGCGGCAATGCGCGCATCCGCTTTCGCCAGCACCATCTCGAACAGGTCGACCGCGGACCGGAAGTAGGTCCAGTCGCGATACATCCCGCGGATACGATCCCCATCGCCGCGCTCGAACGCGCGCGTGAACGCTTCCTCCAGGCCGAGCCACGAGCCGAGCAGCAGGCGCGTCTGCGTCCAGGCAAACTGCCATGGAATCGCGCGCAGCGTCGTCACGCCGCTCGCGCCGCGCATGCTTGCGCGGTGGGGTGGAGGCCCGGGGTCCCCGCGGCGGCGGCGCGCGGGACGGCTGCCAATGGTCAGCTCTTCCAGCTCCGGCGCGGGCGTCGACGTGCGGAAATAGTCGAGAAAGGAGGCGTTGCCGTGGACGTAGCTGCGGTACAGCTCGCACGCGTCGGCGGAGAGCCGTTCCATGCACTCGCGCCAGTCGTCTGCCGGCGGCGGCGACGGAAGCAGCCACGATTCAAGCGTCCCGGTCGTGTAGACCTCCATGGTCCGCAGCGCGATGTCCGGCAGCCCGAACAGCGCCTGGATCATTTCTCCCTGTTCCGTCACGCGCAGCGTGCCGCCAATCGACCCGGAGGGCTGCGACTGAAGCGCGTGATACGTCGGGCCGCCGCCGCGGCCGACACTGCCGCCCCGGCCGTGGAACAGCGTGACGCGTATGCCATGACGCTGGCACGCGGCGACGATCGCTTCCTGCGCCTTGTACAACTCCCAGCCGGCGCTGAGCCGGCCGATGTCCTTGGCCGAATCGGAGTAGCCGACCATCACTTCCTGGCGGCCGTCGATTCGGCGGCGATACCAGTGACCCACGAGCAGCGAATCGAGCACGTTCCCGGCGTTGCGAAGATCGGCGCCGGTTTCGAACAGCGGCACCACACGGAGCGGACGCGGGACGCGCGCTGACTTCTGGAGCAGCTCGACGGCCAGCACGTCGGAGGCCGCCCGCGTCATGGTGATGACGTACGCGCCGAGCGACTCGGGGTGGATGCGCGCGATCTGCCGAAACGTGTCGATCACGTCCCGTACCGCGGGTGAGGCGTCGAGATCGTCCGGGATGAGCGGCCGGGGATTCTCCAGCTCGCGTACGAGGAACTCGAGCCGGCGCGCTTCATCCCAGTCGGCGTACGAACCAATCCGCAGTGCCGTGGTGATCGCGTCGAGCGCCTCGGTGTGGCGGTCAGATTCCTGCCTGACGTCGAGCGGCGCCATCGTCACGCCAAACGCGGCGACGCGGCGGAGCGCATCGAGCAGCCGGCCCGAGGCAATCTCGGCATCGCCGGTCGCGACGAGCGAGTCGTGGCATAGCCGCAGCGGCTCCTGCAGCGACTCGGCATCGAGGTACACCGTTTCGGGTGGCACGACATCGTAGTCCGCCTGCAGCGACGTCTCCGCCCAGGCGCGTGTTGCCCTGAGACGCTCCCGAACCGTCCGCAACAGCTCGCGATAGGGTTCGGCCGTGCTGCCGATACGCTCGCGGAGCTGCGGAGTGGCGCGCGCGATCGACAGCTCGTCGCGCAGCGCCTCGATCTCCTTGAGGAACAGGTCTGCCGCCAGCCACCGTGACAGCAGGCACGCCTTGCGCGTGACCTCTGGCGTGACACTTGGGTTGCCATCGCGGTCGCCGCCTATCCACGACCCGAACCGCACCGGCGCCGCCTCGAGCGGCAGGCCGCGGCCGCCGACCCGGCGCAGCGCGCGGTCGATGCCTCGCATCAGGCGGGGCAACGCGTGCCACAGGCTCTGCTCGAACACGATCAGCCCGCTGCGAACCTCGTCGAGGGGGGTCGGCCGATGCAGCCGGACCTCGTCAGTCTCCCAGGCCGAGACGATCTCGCGGCGCAGCGCTTCGTGCACCTCCTGGCGCTCGGGAATGGTCAGATCCGAACGGTCACGCTCGGCGAGCAGCGCCGCGATACGGTTGTACTTGTGAATCAGGGTGCGTCGCGACACTTCCGTCGGGTGCGCGGTCAGCACCAGCTCGATGCGCAGCCCGCAGACCGCGTCGTAGAGTCCGTGCGGCGTGATGCCTCCGGCAATCAGCCGTGGGAACGCTTCGTCACAGGACCCGCGCTGCGGCGCCGCCGTCGGGTCGCGAAGATACGCCCGGCGCCTGCGGATCCGATGATGCTGCTCGGCCACGTTCGCCAGGTTCAGGAAGTGTGTGAAGGCGCGGGCCAGCGGGATGGCCGCATCCACCGGCAGACCGGCGAACACCGCCGCCAGCCCGCTGAAGTCGCGATCAGCGCCGGCGCGTGCGCTCTTCGAGAGCGCGCGCACCTGCTCGACGCTCCGGAACACGTCGTCGCCGGCATGCGTGCGCAGCGTTTCGCCCAGCAACTCGCCGAGGAGGCGCACGTCCTGTCTCAGCGGTTTATGGGGATCCGTGTCCATGTCCCTAATGTAGGCCGACCTGAAGGTCGGCCTAGACGGCGTCGGACAGCGACGTGAAATTGAAATTGCCGATGCGCAGCGCGGGCATCATGCGTCCGACAGCGGTCGGCTCCGGGCGACCGATGTCCTCGAGGCGGTTCAACATCAGCAGCGGGCTCTCGTTCCAGCGGAAGTTCTTCAACGGTCTCGTGATCGTCCCGTTCTCGATCAGGAACGCACCGTCGCGCGTGAGCCCGGTCTGCAGTACCGTTCGCGGATCGAGCGCACGGATGTAGAAGAAGTGCGTCACGAGCACGCCGCGCGGACAGCCGGCGATCAGCTCCTCCGTGCTCTTCGTTCCGCCCGCGAGCGCAAGCCCGCCGGCGAGCACGCCGCCAGTGGGTCGGCCCCCCTGCTTCTGTGCCCAGAACCGGGTGTAGGCGAGATTCCTGAGAACGCCTTTTTCGATCCACACGATGCGCCCGATCGGCAAGCCTTCGTTGTCGAAGGGCGCGCCGAGGAGTCCCGGGTCGGCCGGGTCCGAGTAGAGGGTGACGCGTTCGTCGACGACCTTCTCGCCGATGCGCGTACCGCCGCCGGGCTTTGAAAAGGCGCTGCGCCCTTCATCCGCGTTGCGCGCGTTGAGCGCCCCGCCAAGCAACGGGATCAGGTCGGTGACCGCCTGTGGTTCGAGGACTGCTGTGTACATCCCCGGCTCGATCGCCTGCGGGTTGCGACTCGCCACCGCCTTCTGGGCCGCGACACGGCCGAGCCTGGCCGGATCGACGGCGCCCCAGTCGCGCGAGCCGGCGCTCGCCCACCCGCTGCCGGTGCCGTCCGGTGTGCGGGCCGTGACCGACAGGTCGGCATCGGTCGTGCGGTGATACGCAAACAACCCGTTGCTGTTCGCCACGGCGGTTGCGCGGGCGTGCGTCTCGAGAAACCCGGCCACGAAGATGGCGCCAGCGGGCTTCCCTTCCTCGACCGCGGAATCGACCACGCGCTTCACGGCTGTCGCGCGCGCCTCGGGATTCAGGTCCGCCGTGCGCTCGACGAAGGCGTTCACTGTCGCATAACTCTGCGGCTCCAGCTCCGGCATGAACTCCGGATCTTCGGGCGACAGGCGCGCAAGGCGCGCGGCCAGCTCCACGGTCCGCTTCAACGACGCCTCGTCGAGCACGTTGGTGGACGCGGATGCCCGGCGCCTTCCGATCGTGACCGTGACCGTCAACGACGTATTGGTGACGCCGCCGGAGGTGGTGATGCTCTCGGCGAAGCGCGTGTTGCCGTCCCGCTCGCTGGTGATGTTGACGCGAGTCTGGTCGCCCGCGCTGAACGACAGCACCCGGTCGGCGAGGGCTTTCGCCTGGTCACGCGTCAGCAGCCCGTCGCCCGGTCCGGCCGCCTGCCGCGCGCTCACGAGCTGCGCCTCGTGTTGAGGATGGTCACGTTGCGGAACCGCGCCGGCACGCAGCCGTGGCTGACCGAATTGATCTGCGACGGCTCGCCTTTGCCGTCATTGAAGGCGCCGCCCAGCCAGTAGGACGACTTTCCCCCGATCATGTCCATCGAATTCCAGAACACCGGCGTCGTGCTCTGGTAGGCGACGTCGCGCAGCATGCCGACGACCTTGCCCTTCCGGACCTCATGGAACGCCTGACCCGAGAACTGGAAGTTGTAGCGCTGGTGATCGATGGACCACGACCCGCTATGCTTCACGACAATCCCTCGCTCGGTGTCCGCGACGATATCGTCGAGGCCGATGTCGCGGTCGCCGGGCAGCAGCGAGACGTTCGGCATGCGCTGGAACTGCACCGCGTCCCACGAATCGGCGAACGAGCAGCCGTGCGAGCGGTTGACCCCGGTCAGCTTCTGGATGCGCGCCACCTGCTCGCGTGTCGTCTGGTAGTCCTTGAAGATGCCCTTCTCGATGAGCAGCCACCGATCGGCGGGCACCCCTTCGTCATCCCACGCCACGCGCGAGAGCGAGCCTTCCTGCGTCCGGTCGGCCTGCACGTTCATGAACCCGGGGCCGTACTTGAGCTGACCGAT
This sequence comes from Vicinamibacterales bacterium, assembly GCA_036521515.1. Classification (GTDB taxonomy): domain Bacteria; phylum Acidobacteriota; class Vicinamibacteria; order Vicinamibacterales; family UBA2999; genus Gp6-AA40. Next base: position 6,256 of record DATDHP010000411.1, on the reverse strand, counting down.
CATCTTCTCGGGAGGCGCGATGAAGCTCGTGCCCGCGTAGTTGGCCTCCTCCCCGATGGCGCGATCGAGCTCGGTAGGATGGCCGATCGATTCGTGAAGCGTCAGCCAGAGATTCGTCGGCTCGACAATCAAGTCCCACGTGCCTGCCTCGACGCTCCGGGCGGCGAGCTTTTCGACGGCCATCGACGCCCACCGTTCCGCGTTTCCCGGCATGTCGAGCGACTCCACGTATTCCCACCCCTCCCCGCGCGGCGCGATCTCCTCCGCGAAGCTCTGGAAGTCTCCCGGGGCCACTGCAGTTGCGGAGAAGGTGGGACCCACGCGAATCAGGGTTTGCGTGACGCTGGTGCCCTCCGAGGTGACGAGCGTTTTCACTTCCCGCAGAAGGGCGAGGCCGGAGTTGACGAACCTGATGCCCTTCACTTTCAGCGCCCCCTCATTGGACGCGAGGAGCAAGGCGATCTTGTCTTCGACCGGCACCTCCATCGGATCGCGGCGCACCGGGGTGATCCACGTGCCGGTGACGGGCGTCACCGGCGCCAGCTCGACACGGCGGTTCTGCAGCGTGCGCGCGGCGCGCGACAGCACCGCAGCATCGCGCGCCGCGTTCTGCGCGCCGGCGCGCGTCATCGTGCTGGTGGCGGCAAAGCCCCAGCAGCCATTGATGAGCGTGCGCACCCCGAGCCCGTAGGATTCGTTGTCGCTGACGCCGCTGACCTGGCGCTCGCGCGTGATGATGGACTGCCGGCGGTAACGTCCGATGCGCACGTCCGCGTACGACGCCCCTGCGCCACGCGCGACGGTGAGCGCCTCCATGGCGAGCTCGATCGCGAATGGATCAGGTGGCGACGGCGCAACCGTCTGCGCCGCCGGGTCGAGACCGAGGCCGCGGATGGCGGCAAGGGAAGCGGCAGTGGCCGCCGTGGTTTTCAGGAAGTCGCGGCGGGTTGGCGACATGAGGGAATGCTACTGCAGGACGGGCGGTCGGAGATCGCCCAGAGGATCGCTCGTGGCATCACGATTGCTCGAGATAGAGACAACCGCGCCCGGCAGCCGTTCTGGCAAGCCGGCGAACACCCCATATCGCACGGGAGGCACGCAGTGCGCCTCCCGCTCGCCATTTTGGGGCAGAGGTTTGCCTAATTCGCCGTGGCGGCTGTGTACTCCTCGTAACTGCCCTTGAAGTCGTTGATCGTGTGTCCATCGAAGTGCCACACCCGTGTCCCGGCTTCCTCCATCAGGTCCTGATCGTGTGTCACCAGGAACACCGTGCCCTCGTACCTCTGCAACGCCACGTTGAGCGCGTTGATCGATTCCAGATCGAGGTGGTTGGTCGGCTCGTCGAGGACGAGCACGTTCGGCTTCTGCAGCATCAGGCGGCAGAACAGCAGGCGTGCCGTTTCGCCCCCCGAGAGCGCGTCGGTCGGCTTCACCCCTTCCTCGCCGCTGAACAGCATCTGCCCGAGCAGGCCGTGAATGTCCTGGCGTGACGCCTCGGGGTCGAACTGGTGCAGCCAGTCGACCACGGTCAGGCCCTTTCTGATCAGGCTGGTGTGATCCTGTGCGAAGTAGCCGACCGAGACCTCGTGCCCCCAGCGGACGGCGCCGGCATCGATGTCCCGCGGCGACCGCTCGACGCCCGGAGCGTCGGCCAGCAATGCCTTGAGCAGCGTCGTCTTGCCAACGCCGTTTCGGCCGACGAGCACGATCTTCTCGCCGCGGTGCACGGATGCGCCGAACGCCTTCACCACGGGCACGCCCTCATGCGCTTTGCTGACCCCGGTGCACTCCATTGCCAGGCGCCCCGACGGCCGGTTCATCTGGAACCTGATGTACGGACGCTGGATGTTGGAGCGGGCCAGCGCCGTCGTTTCGAGGCGCTCGACCTCCTTGCGGCGCGACTGTACCTGGCTCGAGCGCGTGCCGGCCGAGAAGCGCGCGATGAAATCGTTGAGTTGCGCGATCTTCTTTTCGCGCTGCGCGTTGTCCGCTTCGAGCCGCGCGCGGATCTGCGTTTTGGCGAGCACCATGTCGTCGTACCCGCCCGTGTAGGTGATGATCGTCTCGTAGTCGATGTCCGCCGTGTGCGTGCAGACTGCGTTCAGGAAATGCCGGTCGTGGGAGATGACGATCAGCGTCCCCGCGTAGCGGTCGAGGAAGTCGATCAGCCAGTGAATCGAGTCGAGGTCGAGATGGTTGGTCGGCTCGTCCAGAAGCAGCGCCTGCGGCTGGCCGAACAGCGCCTGGGCCAGCAACACGCGCACCTTCTGGCCGCCTTGCAGCTCGCCAACCGGGCGCTCGTGCAGGTGGTCCGGGATGTCGAGACCCTGCAGAAGGATCGCGGCGTCGCTTTCGGCCGTATATCCGTCCTCCTCGCCGACGATCCCCTCGAGCTCGCCCAGGCGCATGCCGTCTTCGTCGGTCATCTCGGCCCTCGAGGACAGAGCGTCGCGTTCCTGCAGCGCGTTCCACAGGCGCGTGTTACCCATCACCACGGCATCGAGCACGCGGAAGCGGTCGAATGCGAACTGATCCTGGCGCAAAAAGCCGAGCTTGGCCGGCCGTACGACCAGGCCCTTCTGCGGCTCGAGCTCACCGCTCAACAGCTTCATGAAGGTGGACTTGCCGGAGCCGTTCGGCCCCGTCAAGCCGTAGCGCCGCCCGGGCGAAAAGGTCGTGGTCACTTCGTCGAAGAGCACCTTCGACCCGTACCGCATGGACACACCTTGCACAGCAATCATTGATACGAACCTGTCTGAACCGTTTGGGGATATCTGGATGAGCCCGGCGAGCGAGGCCGAGACACGCCGACGCGAGATCCATGGTAACAGATGGCGCAGAAGATACGATCGCTCAGTGTCCGGTCACCGGCTCGAGGCCGAACTTCGTGATGGCGGGATGAACGGCGGGCGACGCAAGGAATGCTATCAGCCTCTTCGCGGCCTGCGCGTCTTTCGCGGCGGAGGCGATGCCCGCTGAGAACACCGTTACACGCTGGACCTCCTCGGGAAGAGGCCCTACGTACTCGATGCCCGGGATGGGAAGAAGCTCGCTGACCTGCTGAAATCCGATCTCGGCGTCGCCGCGAGCGACGACGGTGCCCACGCGCTCGCTTTCGATCCGCTTCGCCTTGTGCTTGACCTGGTCCGCAATCCCAAGCCGCTGGAACAGCTCGGTGGACAGGTAGACTCCGCTGGCGCTGGCGGAATACGCGATCGATTTGGCTTGCAGCAGCGTGCGTGTGAGCGCCTCCACGGTGCTGATGTCCGGCTTCCGCGCGCCTGCGCGCACCGCCATGCCGATGGTGGACCGCACGAGGTCCACGCGGCTGCCGGAGACCACCTTGCCCAGCCTGATGAGCTCGTCGAGCGCGGGCGCGGCGAGGATCACCACGTCCACAGGCTCGCCACGCTCCATGCGACTCGGGATGGAGTCCGGCGCCCCGCCCATGGACGCACCGAAGGCGGTCAGGACCTTGACCTTCGCCGTGCGCTCGAACTCGGGGATCGCCTCGAGATACGCGGCGGTGAAACCACCGGACGTCATGACCCGGACTTCCTGTGCGAAGGCGGCCGGGGCCAGCAGGACCAGGCTTGCGACGAGCAGCGCGACGGCCCTGGATGCACGTGAGACTGATTTCATGGGTGCTGATTGTACAGAAGCTACCGGCCGACGATGATGAGGATTCCTGCGAGCAGCGCGAGCACGGCCATGAGCACGGCCGGAATCCCAAGTGCGGCCAATCCACCGACCCCGACGAGGATGAGGTAAATCCCGAGCAGCAGCATCCCGACGTTCTGCGTGACGCGAACCGCCATGTGGCGCCCTCCCTTTCGGCGCAAGTTTACCAGCGAAGCTCAGCGAAACGCCCAGAATCGAGCGGCGGCATGGCTAGGGCTGCCGCGATCTCGTCACGCGAAAGAGCGGATAGCTCGCGGCGAGCAGGAGCACCGCGGCGATGCTGTTGCGCGTATCACCCGCAATGGCCCCAGCCAGGAATGCCACCGACCCTGCCAGCGCCAGCGCCGTGGTCCAGGGATAGCCCCAGGCGCGGTAGGGGCGGGGTCGTGCCGGTTCACGGCGCCGCAGCACGAACAGCGAGACGAAGGACAACGTGTAGTTGGCGATGAAGAAGAACGCGAGCACGGTGATGACCTGCTCGAACGTGCGGCCGACCACGATGAACAGGACCGCGACGGCGGCGCTGAGGAGCAGCGCCACGGTCGGCGTGCCGCCGTCGTTCACCGCGGCCGCGTGGAGCGAGACCAATCCGTCGCGGCTCATGGCGAAGAGCACGCGCGTGGCCATCAGGTGGTTCGCGTTGATCGCGCTCAGCAACGAGACGAGCATGAGGGCCTGCACGAGCGTCTCGCCGCGTGAGCCAAAGAGCACGGTTGCCGCCGCTCCCGCCGCGAAGGGTTCGCCCGCGATGCCCGACACCGGCAGGACCCGGAGCAGCGCCGCGTTCACGAGCAGGTAGATGACGATGACCGTCGTCACGCCGGCGAGAAGCGCCCGGGGAATCGCTCTGCCGGGCTCCTGGACTTCTTCCCCGAAATAGACGACTCCAGTCCAGCCGTCGTACGTGTAAATCACGGCTTGCAGCGCAAGCACGAACGCGGTGGCGAGCGCGAGCCCTGTTGGCAGCGACGGCACGGGGGAGGGCTGGCTCAACGGCGTGTCACCGAAGACGAATGCGGCGACGATCAGTACGGAGAATACGGCCGCTTTGAGCAGGCTGGTGACGTTCTGCAGCAGGCTGCCCTGGCGTATCCCGCGCCAAAGGAGAATGGCGAAGACCGTGGCAACGCCCGCGGCAACCGCGGGCACGAATCGGGCGAGAGGCGTCATCAACGTCCCCGCGAGCTCGCCGATGACGAGCGAGACGGCGGCGGCGGTGCCGCACACCGACAGCCAGTCGCTCCAGCCGACCACGAAGCCCGCATAGTCGCCGAGCGCGTGACGCGAGAAGGCGTACTGTCCCCCTGTCCGCGGAAGCATGGCGCCGAGCTCCGCAATCTGGAGCGCACCCAGGAAGGCGTAGAGGCCGCCCACGGTCCACGCGGCCATGAAGAGCCAGGGGTCTGGAAGCTGACCGGCGACCTGACCCGGGGATCGAAAAATTCCCGCCGCGATCGTGTTGCCGATGATCACGGCCAGGCCGAAGCCGACGCCGAGCACCCGCAACAACCGGCCGCGCGGGTGGGGAATGTCGCGCGGTGCGCTAGCCTGCGAGTCCGGCCTCGAGATCGTCATACAGCAGCCGGTGGAACAGGTGCTCTCCCGCTTCGCGGCGCACGGACAACCGGCCTGCGGTGAACGCCCGCGATCTCAGCCCGCGTTGCACCGACGTGCAGATGGAGACGTCCTCGCCCTGGATCTGCTCGCTGACTTCGATGCTCGCACGGTTCCGGGCGCGTGCGTGCTCGGACACGTCCAAGAAATAGAAGTCGAAGACGACCTCGGTCCTGTCGACTCCGCAGGGGACGACCAGGTTGGTATCCATCGCATCCCCGTAGCAGTTGATCATGAAGTTGGGATAGATCCAGTAGTAGAACGCGCGAGCGCCCGTGCGGACGGCGCCGGTTCGCGGCTCGACGCCCTCGCTGACGATCGGGCTCGACTGGAGGCAGAAGCGGTCGCCGTTCTCGATGGTGTAGCTGGCGTAGTCGAGCACGCTGTCGAGACCCTTGTGGAGGAAGGGGACGTGGTAGCCGCCATCGAGATAGTTGTCGACGAAGACTTTCCAGTTGCAGTCGAGCGTGTAACGGCGCCGCTGCATCCAGGACAGGGTGCCCAGACGAAGCTGCTGGAGCCGATCGATCAGGTCGGCGCCAAGGAATTCGTCGAGCGCGGGGCCGCCCCGCTCGGGCCTCGCAAAGACCCACTTCTCCAGGACGGCCGTCTCGACCGGGACGAGCCCGTTCGCCGCGCGATCGAAGTCGCAGACACCGGCGAAATCCGGCGTGCCTTTGAGCGCGCCGTCGAGCGAGTACGTCCATCCGTGGTAGGGACAGCGGAAGCTGGTCGCGGCGCCTTCGGGCTCGGTCACGACGGCGGCGGCATGATGGCGGCACACGTTGAAGAAGCCGCGCGTCGTCCCATCGGTTCCGCGGACGACGACGATCGGTTCGCCGCCGGCGAGCTCGCACGACAGGTAGTGGCCACCGTCGGAGACCTGGTCCTCACGGCCCGCGACCTGCCAGGAACGCGCGAACACCGTCCGCCGCTCGAGATCGAGGACCCGCGGATCCAC
>DATDHP010000410.1:0-3748 GCA_036521515.1 Vicinamibacterales bacterium | reverse complement strand
AGCGGTAGTCCTGGCCACGCTGGGTTGCGATGAGGGAGAGGGGCCCGGCACGCCACCGGGCTCGACGATGGCCGCGGTCCGCATCGTGTTCGCGGGTCCGACGGCCCGCCGGCCCGATCTGCCTCCCTCGGCACAGGCGTGCGTGAGCGGGGTCGGCGCCACGCACATCCACCCGAGCTGGCGCAGCTTTGCCGCCATCCCGCTGACGCCCGTTCCGCCGGACCGTTACGAGATCGCGTTCACGGACGTGCCCGTCAACGCGCGCGTGTCGTTCCGAGTCAACGATCAGAACTCGTGCGACCAGAATCCCACAGGGGCAGTGACGCGCAACATCCTCGTGAACGATGCTCGGCTGATCCAGAACGCCACGACGCCGGGCAACGGCGACGAGCCGGGCTTCGCGTTCACGATCGCGCCGAGCGGCACGGTCAGCCAATGATCGAAGCGGTCGATGTTCCTCCGTCGTCATCGTAAAAATCAACGGAACTTCCGGTAGTCCATACTCGTCCCAGACGCCGTGATCCGTCTGTCGATCGGGGTCTGCGTCGGCCTGGTCTGGCTGGCCGGGCCGCTCTTCGCGCAGGCACCCGCCGGCGAGCAGCCAGCCGGGCCGGTCATTCAGACGATCAGGATCGACGGCGCAACGATCTTCACGCCCGAGGAGTTGGCCAACCGCTACGGCCTTGCCGAAGGGACCCGCCTCACCCGCACCACCGACGAGATTGCCCGGGGGATTCGCGACCGCTATCACGAGGACGGCTACACGTTCGCCACGGTCGAGGCCTCGCTGGATCTGGCGAGCGGCACTCTGACCATCAGCATCGACGAAGGACGCTTTGACCTCGTCTCCGTAGCCGGGGTGGACGAGGACACGCGAAAGCGAATCCTCGAGGAACTGGCGCTGGCGCCGGGCGAGGTGTTCAACGCGTCGCAGGCCGAGCGAGCCTTGAACGAAGCGCTCGCGTTCGCTCAGGGCGCCATCGCGCGATCCGAGCCGACGTTCACGCTTCTCACGGACGCCGGGAATCGCGTCCTCCGGGTGGCGCTCCGAACGCGCGACTACCGCGGCGGCGTTTTTCTCGGCACCAATGGGCGCGAGGACTGGTACTCACCGGTCGACGAGCTCAACGTCGGCTTCGGGCTTCATGGAACGCTGTTCGACAAGAGCGAGTTCAACCACACGTACTGGAACGCGTACGTCACGCGAAAAACCGGGCCGGACCGTTTCGGCTACTCCGTCGGCATCGAGCGCCCGTTTTTTCGCGATGCGCTGCTGCAGGTCGGAGCGGCCATCCACGATCTGACCGCGACCGACGACAAGTGGCGCCTTGGTGATCTCGAGCAGAGCCTGGCGGCGCTCATGTTCCGGAACACGTTCCGTGACTACTACCGCCGCAAGGGGTACCAGCTGCACGCGGCCCTGCGGCCGTTCGGTGCGCACGAGGTCCTCGTCGCGTGGCGCGACGATTCGCACCTGGCGCTGCACAATGCCACCGACTACGGCTTTTTCCGGGACGATCACCCCTTCCGCGGGAATGGGGCCGCGCAGCCTGGCGATCTGCGCTCGCTCGTGGTGGCGTACACCTTCGATTCCCGTGGACTCGACAACCGGCCGTCCGAGCGCTATCGCCGTCACCTGCTCGACACGCTCTTCGCGGACTGGGCTGAGCGTGAGACGGGGATGAGGTTCGAGTGGCGGTCCGAACTGGCGCCCGCCGCGTTTTCCCACGATTTCGACTTCTCCCGTCATGTCGGCACGGCGCGCGCCTGGTGGGAGGCCACGCCGCGCCGGACCGTCAGCGGCCGCTTGATGGCGGGCCTCTCGCGCGGTTCGCTCCCCGGCCAGCGCGTGTTCGCGCTCGGCGGCATCGGCACGGTCCGCGGATACGGGTTCAAGGAAGCCGCCGGAGACGGCATGGTGCTGTTGAACGGCGAGCTGCGTCAGCGATTCGGCCGCTCTCCGTTTGCGGGTCTCGTCTTCATCGATACCGGCCGCGTCTTCGAGCCGCGCCCTGGGTCCAGTGACAACTGGATGACAGGCGTCGGTCTCGGCCTGGAGATTGGCGGCGGATCGCGAATCGAGTTTGGCTGGCGGCTCGCCGACATCCCGGGCTCGCTGCAGGTGCTCTTCCGCCTGCGGCCAACGTTCTGAACGTGCCGGTGCCTCCTCGTCAGCGGCTCGCGATGGTGCTGGCGGTGGTGATGACAGGCGCCGATGCCCGCGCGGCGGCCGCACTCGAGATGCGTGTTGGAGAGGTTCGCGCGGCGGCGGCGAGGGTTGCCGCGACCCTGGAGCTCAGCGATCTTCTCCGAGACAGGTTTCTCGACCTCGTCCAGCAGGGGAATTCCATCTTCCTGCAGCTGCAGGCCGAGCTCTGGGAAGACCGCCGCATTGCCGACCGCCTCGCGCTGACGACCCCTGCCCTCACCTACCGCATCGCCGGAGATGGCGGCGTCGGCATGATTATCACCAGTCAGTCAGGCGATCGCGTCACGCACACCGACCTCCGGGTGCCCGTGCCGGTGCGCGTGGACGTCGGTCCCGTCTCCGTTCTGGCGGACGACCGCGCCTACTACCTGCGCGCGCAGGTCACACTGGCCACAATCGCCGATCGCGACATCGATGAATTCGGCACAGCGATCTTCGGCGACCCTCAGAGCGCCGCGGGCCTCGCGAGCCTCGGGCGCTTCGTCTTCGGCACGCTACTCCGGATCGGAAAGTATCTGGAGAGCGCCAGCGCCGATGCAACGAGCCCGCGCTACACGGGGCTGCAGATCAAGTCCGGCAAGTAAACCTGTTTCCGCCTGTTCCACTTTTCAATCGTTCGCCCGCGCGGCACATAATGTCCGGCATGCGGATCCTGTTGCTGCTGTGCCTGGTGCTCCTGCCGCGCGCGGCGGACGCGCAGCGCACCGTGGGACAGGTGCGCATCGAGGTCCGCGATCCCGCCGGCGCGCCGGCCGACGCGACCGGCACACTGGAGAGCGACGCGACGCAGATCCGTCGCGCATTCGAGATCGACGCGAGCGGCGTCCACGTGGCGGTCGATCTTCCGTTCGGCGTCTATCGCGTCGAGATCACGCGGGCAGGGTTCGACCGTCACGTCTCGACGCTGGACGTCCGGTCGGCGCTCCCGGTCGCGCACCCGGTGACGCTCGCCCTGGCGGGCTTCAGCGCCGTGGTGAACGTCACCGCCGGGCCAGCCACCATCCTCGATCCGTTTCGCGGCGCCCCCGTGCAAAGCATCGGCGCCGACCTGCTGCGCGATCGGCCGGCCTCCGCGCCCGGACGGTCGCTGATCGATCTGATCAACACCCAGCCCGGCTGGCTGCTGGAAGCCAACGGCATCCTGCACGCGCGCGGGTCGGAGTACCAGGTGCAGTACGTCGTCGACGGCATCCCGCTGCGCGACAATCGCTCGCCTTCCTTCGCGCAATCGCTTGGCGTCGAGGAGTTCGAGTCGATGACCGTGCGCACGGCGGGGTATCCGGCCGAGTTCGGCGGCAAGCTGGGCGGCGTGATCGAGCTGAGCACCGCACGCGACAGCCGGTCCGGTTTTCATGGCACGGCGTCGCTCGAAGCCGGGAGCTTCTCCACGCTTAGCGCGTACGGGTCTGGCCAGTACTCGACCGGAAGGACCACCGCCGGAGTCGCGGTCGAGCGGATGGCCACCGACCGCTATCTCGATCCGACGAACGAGGAGAACTTCACCAACCACGGCGACGCAACCGGCGTGTCGGCGCGGTT
>DATDHP010000409.1:0-8601 GCA_036521515.1 Vicinamibacterales bacterium | reverse complement strand
AGACGCAATCACGCGCGCGATCGAACGGACGGAGAACAGGGCCGGATAAATCCGGCCCCCACGACTGCTCGCGTTCAATCACCAGTAGGGGCCGGCTTGAGCCGGCCTAACCCTAATACCTGTAGTGGGTCGGCTTGTACGGCCCCTCCACCGGCACGCCGATGTAGTCCGCCTGCTCCTTCGTCAACGTCGTCAGCTTGACGCCGAGATGACCCAGGTGCAGGCGCGCCACTTCCTCGTCGAGCGCCTTCGGCAGCATCGTCACCGTCTTGCCGTACTTCTCGGCGTTGGCGTGCAGCTCGAGCTGCGCGAGCACCTGGTTGGTGAACGATGCCGACATCACGAAGCTCGGATGACCCGTCGCGCACCCGAGGTTCAGGAGACGGCCCTCCGCCAGGACCATCACGCCGTGGCCATCCGGGAAGCGGAACTCATCGTACTGCGGCTTGATGTTGATCCGCTCGATCCCCTTCGTCTTCTTCAGGCCGGCCATGTCGATCTCGTTGTCGAAGTGGCCGATGTTGCCGACGATCGCCTTGTCCTTCATCTTCGCCATGTGCTCGACGGTGATGATGTCGAAGTTGCCCGTCGCCGTGATGAAGATGTCCGCGGTCTCGACGACGTTCTCGAGGGTGTTGACCTCGAACCCTTCCATCGCCGCCTGCAGCGCGCAGATCGGGTCGATCTCGGTGACGATCACCCGGCAACCCTGCCCGCGCAGTGCCTGCGCGCACCCCTTGCCCACCTCGCCGAAGCCGAGCACGACCGCGACCTTGCCGCCGAGCATGACGTCGGTGGCGCGGGCGAGACCGTCGGGCAGCGAGTGCCGGCAGCCGTAGATGTTGTCGAACTTGCTCTTGGTGACCGAGTCGTTGACGTTGATGCCCGGGAACAGGAGCGTGCCCGCTTCCATCATCTGGTAGAGGCGGTGCACGCCCGTCGTCGTCTCCTCGCTGACGCCGCGGATGCCCCGGGCGATCGCCGACCATCGCCCGGGGCTCGTGCTCAGCTCCCCGGCGATTGTCCGGAGGATGACTCCCCACTCCTCCGGCTCCTTCTCCGGATTGAACGCGGGCACTGCGCCGGCCTGCTCGAATTCGGCCGCCTTGTGCACGAACAGGGTCGCGTCGCCGCCGTCATCGACGATGAGGGTGGGTCCGGCGCCGTCCGGCCACACGAGCGCCTGCACGGTGCACCACCAGTATTCGTCGAGCGTCTCTCCCTTCCACGCGAAGACGGGCGTGCCCTTCGGCGACTCCACCGTGCCGCCGGTGTCCGGCCGGCCGACGACGACCGCCGCCGCCGCGTGGTCTTGCGTCGAGAAGATGTTGCACGACACCCAGCGAACGTCTGCCCCAAGCTCGGTCAATGTCTCGATGAGAACCGCCGTCTGGATGGTCATGTGGAGGCTGCCCATGATGCGGGCGCCGGCCAGCGGCTTCTTCCCCGCATAGCGCGCACGCAGGGTCATCAGCCCGGGCATCTCGTGCTCGGCCAGCCGGATCTCCTTGCGTCCCCAGTCCGCGAGGCTCAGATCGGCCACCTTGTAGGGGACGCGGCCGGCCGTCTTTGCGGCGTCGAACGCGTGGATCTTCTCGGTCAGAACAGTTGCCATCATTTCTCCTTCGCTGGTGATGCCAAATGCCAAACACACCCTGCGTGGCCGAACAGCGGGGCGGCAAGCGCGACGGGCTCACCCGGTTGTCGCCTCCCGAGGAGCGTTTGCATTTCGCATTACGCATTTCGCATTTCGCATTTCCGGCGCGTCGCGATCGCCGCGAACAACGCCGGGCCTTTTGCATCCGGATCTGCCGGTAACGGCCTCACGCGCACGCCGTCGAATCCCGCGGCCGTGAGGAAGCGTGAAATCTGCTTCTCCGAAAACCCGAGCCACACATGGCCCATCTGCTGCTGGTATTCCTCGCGCTCGTGCGGCTGCATATCGACGACGAGGATCCGGCCCCCCGGACGGACGACCCGAGCGATCTCCTCCAGCGCGCGCTGCGGCTCCGGCGAGTAGTGGAGGACCAGCGAGAGCACCGCGACGTCCAGCTCTCCAGCCTTCAGCGGCAGCGCCTCCAGCTCGCCCTGCCGCAGCTCCACGTTCCCGGCGCCTGCCAGGCGGCGACGCGCCGCGTCGAGCATATCCGGTGATCCATCGACGGCAATCACGTGCCCCACATAGGGCGCGACCGTTTCCGTCAACTGCCCCGTCCCGCAACCCAGGTCGCCGACCACGAGCGCAGGGTCGATCAGGCCCAGCACGGCCCAGAGGTAGAACGTGTCGCCGAAGAGGCCCTCGCGAACGCGGTCCCACTCGCCCGCGGCGCTCGCGAAGAATTCCCGGGACTTGGAGCGACGGCGGCTGAGCACCCCGCGAAGCCGCCGCTCGTCGTGGCCGGCCGCGGTCGTGCCGGCCACCTGGTCGCGAATGATCGGCCAGAGCCGGCTGGCCGCGCCGTCCAGGTCATCAACGGGCATGCTATAGAACCGGCTCGTTCCGTCCCGTCGCGAGGCCACCCAGTGATCGTCGGCCAGCATCTTGAGGTGACGGCTGACGCTCGACTGAGGCATCTGGAGGACCGCGCACAGTTCCGACACTGTCAGCTCGTGCTTTTCCAGCAGCAGGAGGATCCGGCAGCGGGTCTGGTCGGACAGCGCCGACATGTGCTCGAGAACGGCGTTCATTTCAGTATTAATCCGTGAATCCGGATTAAATGATACGTCGATGTGCCGCCCTACGTCAAGCGGCGGCGAACCTCCGCGCCGTTCAGGCTTCGCTGTTCTCGCTTCTCTGTTCGTGTTCAGGTTCGCGGTTCAGTTCCGGGTTCGCGCGGTTCGCGGTTCGGGTTCTTGGTCGGGGTTCGAGGTTCTCTGCTCTGAACGGCGAACCGAGAACCGCGAACTTGAACCCAGAACCTTGAACCCTGAACCGAACCCCGAACCTGAACGCGAACCGAGAAGTGAGAACCCAGAAGGGTGAACTGCAGGTTCAGGTTCGAGGCTCTATCGGGGCGAGAACCACCAGCTGGCTTTGATGGCAAAAAAATTGTCGCCGCCGGCGCTGAGCGACCCGAACATGTCGCCAAGCGAGGCGCGGGTGCGGAGGCCCTCCTCGGTTTCGCGATCCTGTTGCCAGACGACGTAGAGCGTGCTTCCGGGACGCCACTCCCAGCGCAGCACCAGGTTGCTGCGGAACGACCGCACGCGGAAATCGCGATCCGCAAGCGAGGTACCGGTGGGATCCACGGGCAGGAGCAGCCGGCTCCGCGCCGCCGCCAACTCACCGTACTGGTTGTAGCGCCCGCTGGCGGCAAACGGTTCGGCGTAGAAATCGAGGTTCAGATCGGGCTTGAAGGTGTAGTTGAGCCGCAGCTCCGTGGAATACGTCGATCGATCGATGTTCGCGAAGACGTAACGGCGGCCGAACGTGGCCGGTCCTCCTCCGGGCAACGTCGTCACGTACTGCTGCGTGTCGACCTCGCGTTCGTAGGACGGACTGATGGAGAATTCCCACTGCGGGCCCGGCCGCATGGTCAGATCAACGCTCGCCTCGAATTGCAGGCCACCGTCTTCGTCGCGGCCGTAACCGAGCTCGATACCCCCCTGCGTTTCCGACGCGTCGCTGCTCTCGAGATCGATGCTCGAGAACCAGGACTGCGGCCGTTCCATCGACGGGCCTCCGCGCGTCAGACGCATGTCCTGGCCACGCTCATGGAACTGGTTCGACCATTCGGTCTGCCAGAAATTCGGCCACGTGAAGGACACATCCGCGGAGAGCGAGGCGTTCTGCGGGCCGCCGCCGTCGCCCCCGCCGCCGCCTCGCCCCGACAGCGCCTGGCGCTCACCGCCGAAGTTCCACTCCTGTCCCTGTCCCAGCTCGATCGAGTATTCGCGATACCACGGTCCGGGGACGGTTTCGCGGTATTCGAGCTGCGCGTCGAACCGTGCGCCATCGCTGACGGACAGCTGGCCGATGTCGTTGGTCTCGAAGCCGGGCGTCGTGAACGACGTCTCCACCTCCCACAGCCAGTGGCGGCCATTCTGACGCTCGAACCCCAGACCGCCGTTTGCCCCGCGCAGCGACGTGCGGGTCGGATCGATCCGGACGTAATCCACATCCGGCCGTTGGAAGTAGCGCGCGCTCGTGCGCTGAAGGCGAAGCAGGGCGCCAGGCTCGCCGTCCACGTGGGTCAGGCCGAGAAAGCCCACCATCTGATAGTCGCCAAACCGCACGATCGAGTCACCGCTCACGGCGAAGGCGTTGCGCGCGAGGACGCTGGCCAGCGGATCATCGGCGTCCAGCTGCCGGTTGACCGTCGTGGCCATGACACCGAAGTTCGATCCATCCTGCCCAAACTCCTGCTCGATCCGGGCCACGCCGTAAGCGGTCCGCGGCGCGACTCGTACGCGGCCAACCTGGAATGCGGTGAAGGTACGGGCAGATTCCTCGTCGGTCACCGCGCCAAGCATGCCGATCGACATGCCGGACGCGAGACGGCCGGTCAGCTTGGCTGCACCCAGGATTGTGGCGGTCCGCGGGTAATCCACGAACTCACCGTCGGCATCGCCTCCCGGTTGCGCCCCGATGCGCCGGGAATAGAAGTACTCGTCTCTGACCCCGGTGAGAAGGTTGGCGCCCTCCACGAAGAAGGGCCGCCGCTCGTCGAAGAACGTCTCGAACGCCGACAGGTTGACTTCCGCCGGATCGGCTTCGACCTGGCCGAAGTCCGGGTTCACCGTGGCCTCGAGCGTGAGGTTCGACCCGAGTCCCACTTTCAGATCGGCGCCGACACGGGCTGCGAGGTTGGCGCCGGAGTTGAACGGATCTCCAGGGTCGAGATCGCCGATCAACAGCGAGTCCGTCGCGACGTACGGCATGATCTCGAGACGACGGCTCGGCCTGATCCCGTCGATGCCGTTCAGGTCGCCGAAGAGCGACGCCCACCGCTCTTCGGTGCGCCGCACGAGCGCCCAGAACACGAGCTCGTTGCGCGACGGGATCCATCGCTGCACGTTGAGACCCCAGACCTGCGGGCTGCGCTCGTTGAACCGCAGCTGCGCGAACGGAATCCAGAGCTCGGCGGTCCACCCCTGGTCGTCCAGCGCGGTCCGCGCCTGCCAGACCGGGTCGAACGTGTCGTCGTCGTCGAATTCGTTGTCGCTCGCGTGATAGTGATCGAGGCGCACGCCGGTCGCCGTCACGCCAAAGGTTGACGACGTCCGGCGATCGAGGTAGCTGTCGAGGGAAACGAGAATGTGCTCGGCCTGCTCGCCTTCGTCTCGACGTCCCATCGGCGCCTGGATCGGCGTGTCGGAATACATGCGCGCGCCCACGATGAGCGCGTCGTCGTCGTACGCGAACCGGACTTCCATGCGGTCGGTTGGCGGCGAGCCTTCGACGGGCTCCTTCTGAACGAAGTCGGTGACCGGAGGCACGGCGCGCCAGGCCTCCTCATCGAGGCGGCCGTCGACGCGGATCGCGTCGTCGGCCACGCGGACGGCGCGCGCCTGCTTGCGCCCGCCGTTATCGGATGGGGCATCCTGCGCCGCCAGCGGGGAGTACGCGAGGAACACGAGGACCACGAGACCAGGAATGGGGACCTTCACCGGGGCATCGTAGCCGATCCACATGAAGGCCAGATGAAGTTGCCCGAGTAGGATTACTATTTGACCGTGCGCGATCCGCGCCCTCTCATTGCGACGGCGATCGTCCTTGCGTTCGTGACGGCGTCGGCCGATGTCGTGCGGCGCACTTTCGATCAGGATCCGGCCGGCATGCCGCCCGCGGGCTTCTCGTTCGCCGCGGCGCGCCTGCCCGAAGCGGGATCGTGGCTGATCCGCGCGGACGGCGCCAATCGATACCTGGCGCACGCCAGGGCTGCGTCGGCGGCGGAAGGCTTCTCGCTGGCGATACTCGACGCACCTCCTCCCGCCGATTTGCGCATCTCGGCGCGCATCAAGCTCGTGGAGGGCTCGCGCGTCGGCGGGTTGGTGTGGCGCTACGAGAATCCGGAAAACTTCTTCGCCGTGTCGCTCGACCTCGCCCAGCAGGAGACGGCGCTGTACCGCGTGACGCGCGGGAACCGAATCAGGCTGGAGTTCGAAGACGACCTCGAACTGGATCGAGACGCGTGGCACGTCGTTCGGGTCGAGCACACCGATGGCCGCATCCGCGTGTCGCTCGGCGGCATCGGCGTCATGCGAGCGCGGGATCGTGCGTCGCCGGAGACGGGCCGCGCGGGCACCTGGTCTGCCGGCACGTCGACCACCTGGTTCGACGACCTCTCGGTCGAACCGGCGGAAGGAGACCGTGACCGATGAGGGTGCTCGTCGTGGAAGACGAGCCGGATCTGGCGCGTGCGATTGCCCGGTCGCTCCAGGAGGCGGGCTTCGCGGTGGACATCGCCGCTGACGGAGAGGACGGCCTCTTCCGGCTGCGTGAGATCCCGTACGACGCGGCGGTGCTCGACCTGATGCTGCCGCGGGTGGATGGCTGGCGCGTGCTCGAGGCGGCGCGCGCCGAGGGCGTCCGCATCCCCATCCTGATCCTCACCGCCCGCGACGAGCTTGCCGATCGCGTGCGCGGGTTGAATCTCGGGGCCGATGATTACTTGCTCAAGCCGTTTGCGATCGCCGAGCTCGTCGCGCGGCTGCACGCGGTGATACGTCGCTCCTATGGAAGCGCCGCCGCGACGTTGACCGTCGGCGATCTCGTCATCGACATGGCGGCGCGTCAGGTCAGCCGGCAGGGCGTCCCCATCGATCTCACCGCCCGTGAGTTCGCCATCCTGGAGCTGCTCACGCGATCGCGCGGCGCCGTGGTCGCGCGCTCCACCATCTACGAGCACATCTACGACGACGAGACGGACCTGCTGTCGAACGTGATCGACGTTCACGTCGCGGCGCTGCGGCGAAAGCTCGGCGCCGATCTGATTCGGACCCGTCGCGGCGAGGGCTACCTCATTGATGCCTAGCTCCCTCCGCGCCCGGCTGCTGGCCTGGTACAGCCTCGTGCTCGTGGTCGTGATCGCGACCTTCGCGGGCACGGTCGCCGTCCTGTTGTGGCGGTCGCTGGTGGCCGACGTCGACGCCCGCCTGCGTACCGGCGCAACGATGCTCGTCGAAGCGCTGCGCCCTGTCGGTGCCGGCGGATTCGACCTCGACCTCCCCCTCGAGTATCAGCCCGCGGATGCCGCCGAGGCGGGCCCCCCGACCTACTATGCGGTGTGGAATGCGCGCGGCGATCTGATCGACCGGTCGTCCGTGGGGTTCGATATCACTCCGCCGCGCGCGCCCGGTGCTGCGACGCGCGACGGCCGACGCGAGCTGACGATGACCGGCGCGGATGGCGCGCTGGTGCTCGTCGGGCGCGATCTCGCGGAGGCGCGCGACGCCGTGCGTTCATTCGCGGCGACCGCGGCGCTCGGCGGGCTCGCCGCACTGCTCGTGTCTCTGGCCGGCGGATGGTTTCTCGTCGGCCGCGCATTGGCGCCGATCGGCCGCATCAATCGTGCGGCGGCGGCGATGGCCGGCGGCGACCTCGCCGCGCGCATTGCCGTCGAGCGGACCGAGAACGAGCTCGAGCATGTCGCGCAGGCGTTGAACACGGCGTTCGATCGGCTGCATCGCGCGCTCGACGGACAGCAGCAGTTCACGGCCGATGCCTCACACGAGCTGCGGACGCCGCTGGCCACCATCGCCGCCGAGACGGAGTGGGCGCTCGCGCGCTCCCGCTCGGCGGATGAATACCGCGAGTCGCTGCTCACCTGCCAGCGCGCGACGGAGCGCATGGCGCGCCTCGTCGAGCGGCTGCTGACGCTGGCGCGCGCCGACCACGAGGCGATACGCCTCGATCGGGCCCCGGTGGGCCTCGAGCCGATCGTCAAGGAGGCGGTGTCCCTGGTGTATCCGCTCGCCGTGCGGAGAGGGATCACGATCGAGACCCGTCTCGACGCCGCGCGCGTCAACGGCGACCGTGACTGCCTGACGGAGCTGGTCACGAATCTGTGCTCGAATGCCGTCGAATACAACCGCGACGGCGGCCGCGTCACCGTGGAAGTGTGGCCGGAAGGGCCCGACGCCTGCATGCGCGTGCGCGACTCGGGCGTGGGGATCAGCGAGGACGATCTTCCGCGGATCTTCGAGCGGTTCTACCGCACGGACAAGACCCGGGGTGGGCGGACCGGCGGCGCCGGCCTCGGGCTGGCGATCGCCAAGTGGATCGTCGATGCGCACGGCGGCCGGATCACGTGCCGCAGCACCGTCGGCGAAGGCACGGAAATGGTCGTGCGCCTTCCCCGCCTGGTCTGAAAACCACGAAGAGAACGAACGACACGAAGGTCACAGCGCGGCATGGCCGCAACCAAAACATGCCGCGCTGTGACCAAGGCCACGCTGTCACGGATGTGACACCAACGCGCCGAAGAATCGTGCAAAAAAGCAAACTCCGGCGCGTTCGTGTCACGAGGTTGGCGCCTCGTTCTGCTCCTGTGGCTTCCGCCTTCAGGCGGAAGATCATGGCGGCTGCTCGTTCGTCTTCCGGCTGAAGCCGGAAGCCACGACCGCTTTTGTGGTTAGCCGGCTCCCAGCTCCACCTCG
>DATDHP010000408.1:0-10549 GCA_036521515.1 Vicinamibacterales bacterium | reverse complement strand
GAGGCGGTCGGCTACGACCCGGAGCAGGTGACCGGCTTTGCGTTCGGCCTCGGCATGGAGCGTGTCGCCATGCTGAAGTACGGCGTCGACGACATCCGGTTGTTCTACGAGAACGACCTCCGCTTTCTAGAGCAGTTTTCCCTGTGAACATGTTCCTGCGGCGGAGTGCTTTCTGAACGTTTTCCTGGAGCAGACTGCCCTGTGAAGGTTCCCGTCTCGTGGCTGCGCGAGTTCGTCGACGTCCCAGCTACGCCCGAAGACATCGCGGCAACGATGTCGGTCCGGGGATTCGCCGTCGAAGGCATCGAGACAGTGGGGTCAGACCCCATGACAGATTCGGTACTCGACTTCGAGATCACGGCGAACCGTCCCGACTGCATGTCGATCGTGGGGATCGCACGCGAGGTCGCCACGGCATACGGCGTCCCACTGAAGCCGGCCGCAGGCAGCGACCGGCCCGAACGAATCCCGAATCCCGAATCCCGAATCCCGGATCTCGACGTCATCATCGAGAACCCGGAGCTTGGTCCGCGATACGTGGGCGCAGTGGCCGACGTGAAGGTCGGGCCATCGCCCGACTGGATGCAGCAGCGCCTTCTTGCCGCCGGCATCCGCCCGATCAGCAACATCGTCGACATCACCAATTACGTGCTGCTGGAGCTGGGACAGCCGATGCACGCCTTCGACCACGCGAGGCTGGCGGGTGTGGAGATTCGCGTGCGGAACGCACGGCCGGACGAGAAGCTGCGCACGCTGGACGGCCAGGTTCGCGACCTGTCTTCCGACATGCTGGTGATCGCGGATGCCGAGCGCGCCGCGGCCATTGCCGGGGTGATGGGCGGCGCGGACTCCGAGGTGAGCGGGTCGACCACCGCCATCGTGTTCGAGAGCGCCTGCTTCGACCCGTTGTCGGTGCGGCGCACGAGCAAGCAGCTGGGGCTGAAAACGGAAGCGAGCATGCGGTTCGAGCGAGGCGCCGACGTCAGCATGCCGGCCCGGGCGATGGCGCGGGCGCTCGCCCTCCTCGAACAGATCGGCGCGGGGCGCGCACGTGGACCGATGCTGGACCGGTATCCCGACCCGCGCGAACCTGTCACGCTGCGGCTCCGCCGCGCAAAGATCGGCGGACTGCTCGGCCTGGATATCCCGGACGGTGATGCGCTCCGCATCCTGGACGGCCTCGGGTTCGGCGTGGCCGCGGGCGCGGAGCCGGCGGATGACTGGCACGTCACGGTGCCCGCGCGGCGCGTCGACGTGCAGCGCGAAGTCGACCTGATCGAGGAGATCGCGCGCCACCATGGTCTCGACCAGCTGCCGGCGACGTTTCCCGCGCTCACCTCAGCGCCGCCGCCAGTCGATCCGCGCATCTCGCACGCGCGGCACCTGCGCGGCATGCTCGCCGGCGCGGGTTTCTACGAAGCGGTGACGTTCGGGTTCGTCTCCGAAGCGGCCGCGGCCCCGTTCGCCCGCGAAGGCGAGCTCGTCCCGATCGCCAACCCCCTGTCGGAGAATTTCGCGGTGTTGCGTCCGTCGGCGCTCCCCGGCCTCATCGACGCCGTGGCTTACAATCGCCGGCGTGAACAGCGCGACGTCCGCCTGTTCGAGATTGGAAACGCGTTCTCGCGCAGCGGCGGCGAACGGCGTACCGTCGCCTGCGCGTGGACCGGGAGCGGCGGCGCCGAACACTGGAGCGGCGGCGCGCGCGAGGTCGATTTCTTCGACATGAAGGGCGTGGTCCAGCGCCTGTGCGACGCGGTGCGCGTCGAGACGCGGACCGAGCCGCATCGCGAGCCGTGGCTCGCGCCGGGGCGTTCGGCCGCGATCGTGGCCAACGGGACGCGGATTGGCGTGCTTGGCCAGCTCGCACCCGCCATCGCGGAGCGCCACGGTCTGCCGGCCTCGGAACCGATCTATGTTGCCGACTTCGACCTCGATGCGGCCGAACAGGCCAGCCAGGGCCGAGCGCTTGCCATCGAACCGCTGCCGCGCTATCCGTCGGTGACGCGCGACATTTCGATCCTGGTGGACGACACGCTCGCGTCCGCTGACGTGCGCGCAACCATCGTGACAGCCGCTCCCGCCACGCTCGTGCGCGTCCGCGAGTTCGACCGCTACCAGGGCAAGGGCGTCCCCGAGGGAAAGGTCAGCCTCTCGCTGCGTCTGACGTTCCGGTCACCTGACAGAACTTTAACCGACACCGAGGTGCAGACGGCGATGGACGCCGTGCTCGCCGTGCTGCGCGAGCGCCATTCGGCCGTTCAGCGGTAAGGAGCGGGCAGCGGGCAGTCGGCAGTGGACAGACAGGCGGGTCTAGAGACCCGCCTCTACGAACGCATTCATGCAGGCCTCAGAGGCGGACCTTCAGGTTCGCCTTTGTCCTGTTCACTGCCCGATGCCGACTGCCCACTGCCGACCGTGTTACCATCGCTCGACACGTTTCAGCACAACGAGGTCGCACGGATGACAAAGCAGGCAGTCGCGCGCACGGTGGACGTCGAGCCGATCGATCGGCTCGAAGAGAAGATCAAGCTGCTGGTCAGCATGGTGGCATCGCTGCGCGCGGAACAGGCGAAGGCTGCCGACGAGAACGCCCGGCTGATCCAGGAGATCGACTCGCTGCGCGTGCGCCTCTCCGACACGGAGAGCGTGAACGAGGAAATGGCGACGCTGCGCGAGGAGCGCGACGAGATCCGCTCGCGCGTGGCCGACATGCTGCGGCAACTCGAGGCCATTTGATGTGGTGATGTTCAATCTTCAATTCTGCAGATTGAAGATGCGCAGATGACCCAAGTCGTCACCGTCGAAGTCGGGGGCCAGCAGTATCCGATCCGCAGCACGCTCGACCCCGCGTACGTCGCGGAGCTCGCGGCCTACGTGGATCAGAAGATGCGGGCCGCCTCGGAGGCCGCCCCCTCGAGTGATTTGCTCGGCCTTGCCGTGCTCGTGGCTCTCAACATTGCCGACGAGTACTTCCGTGCTCGCGACCACCAGTCGTCCACCAGCGGCGAGCTCAACGCCCGGGCGCTCCAGCTGGAGCAGCTCGTGGATGACGCTCTCTCCCAAGTGACTGCGGCCAAAGCGGTTAACGCGTCTTGACCGACTCCGACGCGCACGCTAAGATCGTTCAAGCTCCTGCTTTGCTCGTGATGGTTTCGGAGGCTCGTCTGAGCCGATGTCACACCAAAGCGAGCTGCGAGGTCGCGTGTTGTGCATGCCTCTGTTGCGAGGAAGCCTGAAGCGCGGTCGATAACAGCGGCTCCACCTGCTATCGCAGGTTCAAACGACCTCCCCACACGGCAAAGCGGGGCACTTTGCGCTCCACGACAGTCTCCTCCCTGGGCGAGCGTGCGCTGATCCAGCGCATCACCGCGCGGGTTTCTCTGCCTCCCTGGGTCGTGGTCGGTCCCGGTGACGACGCCGCCGTGATCGAGCCCGAGCGTGGCGCGCTCGAGGTGCTGACGACCGACGCCCAGGTCGAAGGCGTGCATTTCGACCGGCGGTTCGTGCCGCCCGACGCGATCGGGCACCGGGCACTCGCCGTCAACCTCAGCGACCTGGCGGCAATGGGCGCGTCTCCGCGCGTGGCCCTGCTTTCACTTGCACTCCCGGACGCGCTCGAGGTCGAGACGGTTGACCAGGTGCTCGAGGGTTTGCTCGGACTCGCGACGCAGCAGCACGTTGTGCTCGTCGGCGGGAACATCACACGCACACCTGGTCCGTTTGTCATCGACGTCACGCTGACCGGCTCCGTGCGGCCGCGCAGGGTGCTGACCCGCGCTGGCGCACGGCCCGGTGATGAGGTGTATGTCACGGGCACGATTGGCGATGCCGTCGTGGGACTGAGGTCATTGCAGGGGCGGGCGGCACTCGCGGCCGGACTCGATTCGAAGGAAAGGTGTGATAACCCGCCTCGAAGTTCGTTGGATCTCGCGGAGGCGGTTCAGTTCCGTTTTTGTGAAGGGCGTTACTTGCGACCTGAGCCGCGCGTGCGCGCGGGGGTGCTGCTCGGCCGTAATCGTGCCGCGTCGGCGTGCATGGATCTGAGCGACGGCCTTGCCGATGGCGTGCGCCAGGTTTCGGAGGCCTCGGGGGTCGGCATGTGCATCGACGCGGCCGCTCTGCCGATAAGTGAAGAGGCGAGGCGCTGGCACACCGGCCGGGGTCAGGACGCGGTGAGTGCCTCCGTGGCGGGTGGCGATGACTATGAGCTGCTCTTCACGGTGCGGCCGTCGCACAAAGGCCGGTTGCGGGCAGTGCAGAAGGAAACAGGCAATCTGCCGATTACCCGGATTGGCGTGGTGACCAGGGAACGGCGGCTGCTCGTCCGCGCGGCGGACGGCGATCGCCAGCTTCCGCCAGGGTTCGAACATTTCAGGTGAAGATGCGTCGACTTCTGTCGGGATCGATCGGACTGAAGGTGACCGCCACGCTGGTGGCCATTTCGGCCTTCGTGTTCCTCTACGAAGCGACAATGTTCGACTCGCGCGAGGCCGCGGCCAACGCGTCGGCCGTCGATCCGACCTCGCCGGTGACCCGCGCACGCCTGCAGTTCGAGGCAACTGCCTATTGCAAGGGGACGACGACCGCTTCCGGCGTCGGTGTCAGGTCGGGCGTGGCTGCCGCGGACCTTGCACTGCTTCCCGTGGGCAGCGTGCTGAACGTCACGACCGACACGACCAAGTACAACGGCATCTACACCGTGATGGACACGGGCCCGAAGATCCAGGGCCGCATCCTCGACCTGTACATGTGGAGTTGTCACGAAGCGCTGGCATTCGGACGGAAGCCGGTGCAGGTCACAGTACTGCGGCTCGGATGGAATCCGAGCGCCAGTTCGCCCAGTCTGGTCGATCGGCTTTTCCGCCGGCGCGAAGCGGCAGGGCGCAACGCGCCCCTCGAACCGGCGACGCTGCCGGATGGCCCTGTCCCGGAGACTGCCACGCCGCCAGGTGCCAGGCCGCAGTCAAACCCGGGCGTGGAAGACGTCGAGCCCGCGTCTATTGTGCCGGCGGAGGCCCCGCCCCGCCGGTGATCGACTCGGGCTCCGGGCTTCGGGCCCCAGACTCCGGGCCGTGATCGGCGGGGAGCCTGAAGCCCGTAGCCCGCAGCCCGCTACCGGATGTTGACGTCGGAATCCATCCGGACACGGATCACGGAACCGGCCGGCAGCGTGACGTCCTTGCCGTCAGTGGCCGCGATGGCACCGCCCGCACCAATCACCGCGCCGAGAATGGCGCCCTTCACGCCACCCAGCAGGCCGCCGATCACGCCGCCGACGCCGGCACCGGCACCTGCCGTTCCGATTTCTTCGCGAATGCCGCCGCTCTGGAAGATCTGCGTGGCCATGGCGCGAATCGGATAGTTACGACCCCTGATCGTCATCCGATCGAACGACAGCGTCATCGACCCGGTGCGATCGGCGAGCCTGCCCGCTGGATGCACCTCCGATACCACGCCGTGCGCAACTGCGCCCGCGGGGACGAGCACCCGCCCGTTCTGCATCAGATCGACTGCCGTTGTTGTTTCGAACCGCTGCTCGACCTTTGCAGTCTCGGAGCTCAACGTCTGCTGGAGGCGAACATCGAGTTCCTGGCCGGCCGGAACGACACCCAGGGCGCTGGTGTTCACCTCCGCTGGACCGCTGGGCTGAATCACCGGTGGCCGGCCTGCCGGGGTCGTCTGGACCGTTCCGCCCGTGTTGGCGGTCGCGCCGCACGCCAGAGTGCCGATCGAGCCCAGGAGCACCACGCTGCGAATCAATGCTGACATTGGTTCCCTCTCCTCCTTGTGGTCGGCAGTGGACAGCGGGCAGGGACGTGCCTGCCTTTTTAGCCACTGCCGACTGCCGACTGCCGACTACAGAGGACAGGAAAGCAACGCGGGTACCGAAGACCCGATGGGTTGGAGCTGGCTGTCAGCCGGCAGAGTTCATTGTCGAGGCGTGCTCGTGGATGAGGTCCATGACCTCGCTGTCGGACGTCTGATCGAAGTTGAGATACCACTGCCCCACGGCGGAGAACGGCTCGGGCATTCGTGCGCACATGACCTCGTCCGCGAGCGCGGCCATATCGCTGCACGTGTCGCGCGCCCCGACCGGCACCGCCACGACGATGCGCGCGGGGTTGCGCTGACGCACCGCCTGCACGGCCGCGCGCATCGTCGATCCGGTCGCGAGACCGTCATCGACGAGGATCACGACCCGGCCTTCGAGTGGCGTCAGCTCGCGCCCTTCGAGGTACGCCCGCTGCCGGCGCTCGAGCTCGCGCTGCTCCTCGCGCGCCACTGCGTCGATCCGTTCATCGCTGATCCCGAGCCAGCGTACCACCTCGTCGTTCAACACGCGGATGCCGCCGGAGGCGATGGCACCCATCGCGAGCTCCCGATGTCCGGGCGTTCCAAGCTTGCGCACGAGGAAGATATCCATCGGGGAGCCGAGCGCTTCGGCAACCTCGAACGCCACCGGGACGCCGCCCCTCGGCAGCGCGAGCACCACGACGTCATTGCGGCCTGCGTACTTTTTCAGCGCGCGGGCCAGCACGCGGCCCGCCTCACGGCGGTCGCGAAACGGTTCCGGATGGTTCGCTGGGGCCTGCACGTCACGCCTCGTCCGGGCCGACGCCGTCGGTGGCGCAGCCCGCGTTCTCCAGCCTCTCAGCCACGCGGCGGTTTCGCATGCTGAACCGGCTGCTGCCACTGCCGTGCGCGAAAATGACGAGTCCCACGGCGCGCTCGGGCACGTGCAGGTGATTCGTGACTTCACAGGTGCAAGCTTGGTACCCTTTCGGACAAACGGCTCAGGCCGCCTGGTCCTTGAACTGGAGCTGATACAGACGGTGGTAGAGGCCACGCTTCGCCAGCAACTCCTGGTGCGTTCCCGACTCCCGCAGCTCGCCCTTGTGCAGGACGAGTATCCGGTCCATGTCCTGAATGGTCGAGAGCCTGTGCGCAATCGCGACTGTCGTGCGCCCACGCATGACCACTTTCAGCGCGTCGCGGATCAGGAGCTCGGTCTCGGTGTCGACGCTCGAGGTCGCTTCATCGAGAATCAGCACGCGGGGGTCGAACGCCAGCGCGCGGGCGAACGACAGCAGCTGTTTCTGCCCGACCGAGAGCGTCGCCCCCCGCTCCGCCACCGGCGTCTGCAGGCCGAGCGGAAGGCTGCCGATGAACCCGTCCGCGTGGACCGCCTCGACCGCCTGTCGTATCGCCGGGTCGGGGATGTCGTCGCGCCCGAGCCGCACGTTGCCCGCGATCGTGCCGGTGAAGAGGTGCACGTCCTGCAGGACGAGGCCGAACATGGCTCGCAGCTCACCGAGATCCTTGTCGCGAATGTCCACGCCGTCGATCGTGATGCGTCCCTGCTGGACGTCATAGAAGCGCAACAGCAGGTTCACGATCGTCGTCTTTCCCGAGCCGGTCGCGCCGACCAGCGCGACGCGCTGCCCCGGCCGGACCTCGAACGACACGTCCCGCAGCACGGGCTCGCCCTCGATGTACGAAAACGTCACGTGCTCGAACCGGATGACCCCCTCTCCTGTGGCTTCCGGCTTCAGTGCTCCTGTGGTTTCCGGCTCACGCCGCAAGGCAGACTGTATCTGCACCGGCGTATCCAGCAACGCGAAAATGCGCTCGGAGGAGGCCATCGCGCCCTGCAGGACGTTGAACTTCTCCGACATGTCGCTGATGGGCCGGAAGAAGCGCTGCGAATACTGAAGGAACGCCACGAGCGTGCCCAGGGTGAGCGCGTTCTGGATGACCCAGCCGCCCCCGATCCACAGAATCAGTGCGGCGGCCAGGGCGCTGATCAATTCGATCGCCGGATAGAACAGCGCGTAATAGAAAATCGAGTCGACATTCGCGTCCCGGTGCCGGCGGTCGATCTCGTCGAAGGCCGCGAAGTCCCTGGCCTCGCGCCTGAACAGCTGCACGGTGGACGTGCCGGTGATGCGCTCCTGCAGGAACGCGTTGATCCGGGCGATCCACGTGCGGACGTTCCGGTAGGATTCGCGGACGTTTCGGCGGAACCACTGTGTGATGAGCGCGATGAGCGGCAGCACGGAGAACGCGACAATCGCCAGTCGCCAATCCAGCCAGACGAGGACCGCCATGATGCCGAGCAGCGTGAACACGTCGCCGAAGACGGACACCACGCCGGCCGTGAACAGCTCGTTGAGCACGTCCACGTCGGTCGTGACGCGCGTCATCAGCCGGCCGACCGGGTTCCGATCGTAAAAGCGGAGATCGAGGCGCTGCAGGTGGCGGTACACCTCCATCCGCATGTCGAACATGATTCGCTGGCCGGTCATCTGCAACGTCCACGTCTGCGTGTACTCGAAGGCAAAGGACGCGACCAGGGTGACGAGATACAGGAGCGCAATGAAGCCGAGCCCCGACAGGTCGCCCGCCGGGATGTAGTCGTCGATCACGGTCTTGGTGAGGTAGGGCGGCACCAGCTGCAGCGCGGAGTCGGCGATGATCGCCGCCAGCGCAATCGCGACCTGCGCCTTGTAAGGACGGAGGTAGGTGAGCAACCGCCGCATCAGGCGTGCGTCGTACGCTTTGCCGAGGACTTCTTCTTCGTGAATCGACATCTCAATCAATCGTGATTCGCGATTCGTGATTCGTGATTGTGATTCGTGATTTCGTGAATTGGTGATCCAGGCGATTCGACAATCGAATCGCAAGATCACAATCGAATCACGAATCACGAATCACAAATCACGAACGCTCATGAAGCCGCCAGCTCTTCCTCCAGCAGCTGTTTCCGATACAGCTCGGCGTACGGGCCATCGCGCGACACGAGCTCATCGTGGGTACCCCGTTCGACAATCCGGCCCCCGTCGATGACGAGGATCTGGTCGGCGGCGCGGACGGTCGAGATGCGATGCGAGACGATAATCGCGGTCCGCTGCCGCAGCACGCCGCCCAGCCGGCCGAGGATCTCCTCCTCCGTGTAGGTATCGACTGCCGACAGCGCATCATCGAGCACCAGGATCCTGGGATCGACCACGATCGCACGCGCAATGGCCGTGCGTTGCTTCTGCCCGCCCGACAAGGTGATCCCGCGCTCGCCGACGATGGTGTCGTACCCCTTCGGGAAATCGCCCAGGTCCTTGTCGAGACGCGCGACGGCTGCCGCCTCCTCGATCCGGTTGCGGCCATCCTGGCCGTTGCGTGCGCCGAAGGCAATGTTGTCCGCGATCGTGGCGCTGAACAGGAACGGCTCCTGCGGCACGAAGCCGATCGCCCCGCGCAGCAACTCCAGCGGGATCTGGCGCACGTCCACGCCGTCCACGAAGACGGTGCCGGGCGGCGGGTTGTGGAGGCGCGGCAACAGATGCAGCAGCGTGGACTTGCCCGACCCGGTCGCACCGACGATCGCCGTCGTCGTCCCCGCCGGGATGACCGCGGACACGCCGTCCAGGATGACCGTGTCCGCGTGCTTGAATGTCAGATTCCTGAACTCGATGTCGCCGCGGATTTCTTGGATCTTCCGGCTAAAGCCGGAAGCCACAACGACAGCCTGATGTTCGGCTTCCGGCTGTTCGCCTGCGCCTGTGGCTTCCGGCTTTAGCCGGAAGATCGATGTCTCCGGTACGTCATCGTCATTGATGGCCGGCACCGCGTCGAGCACTTCGAGCATCCGCTTCCATGACGCCATGCCGCGCTGAATGAGGTTGGTGACCCATCCGAACGCGATCATCGGCCACGACAGCATCACCAGGTAGGCGTTGAACGCCACCAGCTCGCCGACGGTCATCCGCTGCGCGACGACCGCACGACTCCCGAGCCAGAGAACGATCAGCATGGCCACCCCCATGAGCAGCCCCATGCTCGGGAAGTACATGCCCTGGACCGCGATCAGCCGCCGGTTGCGACGTACGTACTCCTCGTTAGCCGCCCGGAAACGCTCGATCTCGAACGGCTCCTGAGCGTAGGCGCGGACGACGCGGACGCCGGACAGGTTCTCCTGCGCGACGGCGCTGATCTCGGAGAGCTGCTCCTGGATCAGGAGGAAGCGCCTGTGGATCAACTCGCCGAAGTAGTAGACGACGATTGAGACGAACGGCAGCGGGATGAGTGCGACCGCCGTCAGCCACGGGTCGATCGACAGCATCATGGCGATCGCCACGAAGAAGGTGATGGCCGTGGTGGATGTGTACATCACCGCCGGGCCGATCATCTGCCGCACCGACCCGAGGTCGTTGGTGGCGCGCGACATCAGGTCGCCGGTGCGGCGTCGATGGAAGAATGACGGCTCGAGTCGCTGCAGGGCGGCAAAGAAATCGTTGCGCAGGTCGTACTCGATGTCGCGTGACGCGCCGATGATGATGCGGCGCATGAGAAAGCGGAACACGCCGCCGAACGCCGAGAGCGCCAGCAGCGCGACCGCGTAGAAACGGAAATTGGCCGCGGTGGCGTTCGCGGTCAGATCGTCGATCGCGTATTTCAGGACCCAGGGACCCGCCAGCGTGATGGCGGTCGTGGTGATGACACACGCGAAACCGAGTAAGAAAGCGCGGCGATACCGGGTGACATAACCCAGCAG
>DATDHP010000407.1:0-22941 GCA_036521515.1 Vicinamibacterales bacterium | reverse complement strand
GACTAGTCGGGCAGCGGAAGCTTTCGTGGCTGAGGTGTCGTCCGCTGCGGCTCGCTCGGCGTACCGCCACGCACCTGCTCCTGTTTTCGTTCGGACTGCGGCTGGTCCTTGTCCCTCCGGATGTTCGTATCGCGTTTTCCGTGCTCGGGCGGAGATTTGTCTTCTCGTCTCATGGGCGGCACCTCCTCGGTGCGGATGAGGATGCAAGCAAGGTACCCCGGACTGGATGCCAGCTGAGGCGGACACGGGGAGTGACCGCTCAGCATCGGAGTCGCGCCAGACTCGTCGTTCACGGTGTCGGGGTACCTCGCTCCCAGGATGCCGCCGGCGATGGATGCAACGGAGTCGCTTATTCTTCGAGTGTGATGGACGCGATCCACGAGGGTTGGTTCACCTCCTCCATGGGAGGAAGCGAGCAGGTGACCACGTAGGGTCCGTAATCCGGCAGGCCGACTCCGGGTGCAGGGAAGACAATCTCCTGGTCCCCTTCGCCCGCCGAGGACCGCGTGTCGGACCAACCCGTGCCGGCTATCCCGGTCCGATCGCGCGCCAGAGCCGTGCAGGTGATGTTCAGCGTCGAATGCCGATCGCGGACGTACACGACAATCTCGACCCAGTTTTCAGTCCCATTTCTGCGGACGAGCGGGCACACGGCGCTCCTCGTGATGTTGCCCCGATTTGCGACGAGGACGCCTGAGTAGTAGAGGTCCTGCGTGGAACCGGAGGCCTGGCACGACGAGCCCGGAAACGTCTGGATGTCCTGCGCGGCAGCGCCCGTCGCGCCCACCAGGATCAGCGCCAGCGCCACAGCTAGGACGGGAATTCCGGAACGCCTGTCCCGGGCGAGACATACTTCCATGGTTGCTCCTTCGCACTTCAGCGGGTTCCTCGTTGGGGCTGATTTTCCCGACGCTGCGGTCGCAAAGACGAAGAACCCGTGATCCTTCGCGTGCCGCGCGGGAGGCCTGAGGTCACAGGAGCCGCTCTCCGGTCCGTGACGCCTCACGAGCAGAAACGAGCGCAGCGAGCGAATTCCCTCACTCCCGCGCAATCGGGGCGGGACCTGCATACTTCGCACGCGGACGAATCAGCTGCCCCGTCGCATATTGCTCGATGGCGTGACCGATCCAGCCGATCGTCCGGCCGATGGCGAAGAGCGTGAGCGGGGATCCGGCGGGCAGGCGGAGCACGCGCGCCAGCGCGGCGAGGCCGAAGTCGATGGTTGGCTGCTCGCCGATGACCGAGGCTGCCGCGTCGGCGAATCTCAGAACGAACGCGAGCTCAGCCGATTTCGCGTACCGATCGCGCAGCAAATCGAGCAACGCCACCGCGCGCGGATCGCCATTGCGGTACAACGGGTGTCCGAACCCATCGATCGGTTCGCCCCGGCGGAGCCGTTCCGCCAGCGCGCTCCGCAGTTCCCGCTGGCGGCGGCGCATCGAGTCGAGCAGCGATTCCACGCGCGCGGTGACGCCGCCATGTCTCGTGCCTTCGAGGGCCGCCAGGCCGGCCATGACGACGGCGTACGGATTCGACCCCGCGGACGCGACGCATCGAGCCGTGAAGGACGAGATGTTGAGCTCGTGATCGGCACAGAGAATGAGGGCGCAGCGCAGCGCATCCACGCCGCGGGCGCTCACGTCCCAGGCCTGTGCCAGGGTCCCGTCGATTGTCGGTGCCGCAGCGTCGGATCGGGTGGCGGCCCGGGTCACGAGACGCATGATCCGCCAGCCGCAGAGCGCAGCGCCACCGGCGCGGACATCGAAGGCCAGCGGATCCCGCACCGAGGAGCGAGCGAGCATGGATTGAGCGCGTGCGACGAAGGGGAGATCGTCCGTCGACCGGCGTTCGCGTGCCGTGGCCTCGAGTGGAACGCTCGGGAACGTCGCGTCGAATCGTCCAGTCCAGATCAGGGACGCGACCGCCTCGAGCGATCGCGAGCGCGACAATGTCACGGCGTCGTGCCCGCGATAGTAGAGCGAATCGCCATCGATCAAGGCGATCGACGACTCGAGGATCGGCATGCCCCACTGGAGCGCGCGTGCCGTCGCCTTGTCCGGATCGCGACGCTCCTCGGTCCGCCGCCGCAGCCGTTCGACGTCGTCACGTGCATACCGGCGCTGGCGTGACGAGCCCGCCGTCGACTGTGACCGGACATATCCACGGCTGACATACGCGTAGAGCGTGGCCCGGCTCACGCGCAGGATGCGGGAGGCGTCAGCCGCGCTGATCCAGAAATCCTCGGCGCTCATATTGATTTGCCAATCAATGTTGACACGATGATACATGGGCGCTACGGTGACGGTATGGTCAACAGCGGTCTCGACGGCATCGTTGCCGCCACGACGCGTCTCAGCCACGTCGACGGCGAACGGGGCGAACTGGTCATTGCGGGCTATCCGCTGAGCGAACTGGCCGGAAACGCGACGTTCGAGGAGACGACCTGGCTGCTCTGGCACGGCGATCTGCCTTCCCGACCCCGGCTCGACACGTTCCGCGCCGATCTCGCCGCCGCGCGCGCCCTGCCTCCGGCGACGGTCATGTTGCTGGCCGAGTGCGCGCGCGGCGGCCTCGATGCGATGGACGCGCTGCGAATCGCCGCCGGTACGATTTCGATGACGTCGAACGAGGCATGCGCGATCGTGGCGCAGTTTCCCACCATCGTCGCCACGTTCTGGCGCCTGCGTCGTGGCGCCGGGCCGATCGCCCCGCGGCGCGATCTGGGTCACGCGGAGAACTTTCTGTACATGCTGGGCGGCGAGGCGCCGGACCCGGAGCGCGTGCGCGCTCTCGAGACGTATCTCAACACCGTCATCGACCACGGGCTCAGCGCCTCCACGTTCACGGCGCGGGTGATTACGTCAACGGGATCCGACCTGGTCTCGGCCGTTGTCGGCGCGCTCGGCGCGTTGAAAGGGCCGCTGCACGGGGGAGCGCCGGGGCCGGCCCTCGACATGGTGTTCGAGATCGGGGACGCGTCACGCGCGGAGGAGATTCTGCGCAGGAAGATCGAGGCCGGCGACAAGCTGATGGGATTCGGCCACCGCGTCTATAGAGTCCGGGACCCGCGCGCCGACGTGCTCGCGGCGGCCGCCGAGCGGCTGTACACGCGCGCAGGCGACATGTCGCTGTACACGCTGGCGCGCTCTGTCGAAGCGACCGCCATCCGCCTGCTCGAAGAGTACAAGCCGGGACGCCGGCTTCAGACCAACGTCGAGTTCTACACCGCCCTGCTCCTCCACGGTCTCGGACTCGACGCCGCACTCTTCACCCCGACGTTTGCCGTCAGCCGGGTGAGCGGATGGATCGCTCACGCCTTCGAGCAGAGCCGCGCGAACCGCATTATCCGTCCCCAATCGGAATACTCCGGCCCGCGCGACCGGAAATGGGTCCCGCTGCCGGGTCGAATGGAGACCGCGTCTGAACCGGTCGGGCCGTGCGGGTGAGCGCCAGCGCAAGCTGAACAGCCCTGCGGACGACCCCTGGTCACATTTTGCCCCGGTCACTGTCTTGTTATATGAACCGCGGATATGGAGCCCATGAGCAGCCTCGTCGTCCGGGCGCAGGCCGGGGACGTCGAAGCCTTCGGACGACTGGTGCGCGACACGCAGACCATGGTGTACGCAGCGGCCCGGAGCGTCCTGCAGGATTCGACGCTCGCCGAGGACGCGGCCCAGCAGGCCTATCTCCGGGCCTTTCGCCGCCTCGGTGACCTGCAGGAACCGGCCGCGTTCACCGGCTGGCTGCGCCGCATCGTGATCACGGTCGCGCTCACCATGCGACAGGCGCGACGCTTCGCCCTGCTGCGGCTGGACGATGTGCCGGATGTGCCAGTACTCGACGAGGCGGAAACGCACTGGTCCGAGGCGCAGCGGCACCGGCTCGCGGCCGCGTTGTTGACCCTGACCGCTGAGGAACGCCAGTTGTGCGACCGCCGCTATCACGGGCGCTGGAGCACGGCCCGTCTCGCGACGTCCGCCGGCGTGGACGAGGCGGCCATGCGCAAGCGCCTGCAGCGAATCCGCGACAAACTGCGCAAGGAGATCGAAATGGCAGAACAGCGTGGCATTCCATCCGGAGAGATGCGCCCGGACCTCCCCGGCAAGGTCGTCGACCTGCTTGCCCGGCCGCGGTTGACGGATCTGCCCGAGAACCCGGTCGGCAGGACGCTCGAGCTGTTGCGATCCGTCTTCCCCGACTTCACCGAGCAGGCCCTCCCGGAGGTCGTCGACCTGGCCGAAGCGCGGAAGACCATCGCCGCTGACGCGATGTACGTGGATCCAATCGAGCTGCATCGTATCGACGATCGCCACATCCTCCGGTACGATCTGACGCTGCCGTTGCTGCTCACGATTCGTTACGAGGGGCCACCGCTGCGCATCTGGGCCGCCGGCAAGGCGTACCGCCGGTGTCAGGTTGATGCCACCCACCTCGAGGCTTTTCACCAGGCGGAGGCCATGTGGCTCGCTGAGCATGCAGAGATCGACCCCTGGCGCATGACCGGCCGCGTGCTCCAATCGGCGGACCGCGTGCTCCCTGGCCGCACCGTGAAGATCGTACCGACCGAGTATCCAATGTGCAGCCAGGCCTGGGAGCTTGCGGTCGATGACGACGGTCACTGGTTCGAGGTGCTTGCCTGGGGCGTCTTTACCGACAGGATCGTCAGCCATCTCGGTGGCGACCCGAAGCGTCACCTGGCGGTGGGCGTCGGCTATGGCCTCGAGCGTCTCGCCATGCTGCGCTACGGCATCGATGACATCCGCAAGATCGACGTGGCCAGCGTCGCGTGACGCGCCAACGGATGTCGTGAAGGCGGACCTTCAGGTCGGCCCGCTGCCTTCCGGCTGAAGCCGGAAGCCACAGCACCAGAGAGTAGCCGGAAGCCACTGCAACACAGAGTAGATGTGGCTTCCGGCTTCAGCCGGAAGATCAGTTCGTCGGCGGGTTCTTCCGCTGCTCGGCGAGCATGGAGGTGAGGTTCTTCTCCATGTTGTCGACCCACGCCTTGTAGCCTGCGGGATCGATGTAAGGATTGGTGGCGTTCCCGAGCTTCGCGTGCTTCCCGGCGAGATCGAAGAACCAGCTGTGCGCCGCGAGAAACACGTCCGCAGGAAGTTTCTTGTACGTCTTGACGCTCCGCGCGAAGTCGTCGGCAATCTCGGGATAGTTCTTGTTGTTGACGAGGCGCGCGTTCTCCTGGAGGCCCGCGCACACAATCACCACGTCGTAGGTCCGGCCGCCTTCCGGGACTCTCGTCGTCCACGTCGTGCAGCCCCTGGTATGCCCCGGCGTCAGGTGCGCGGTCAGCGTGGCGCCACCCAGCCTGACCTGCTCACCGTCCTTGAGGACGCGGTCAACTGGATGCGGCTTGCCGCCCGGCGTCATGTTCTTGAGGGCCGGCACGTCCTGCTCCATGGCCATGACCGTCGCGCCGCCCGTCATCTCCTTGACCGTCGCGTCCCCCTGCATGTGATCGCCGTGGGCATGGCTGCCAAGGATGATCTTGATGTCGGTCATCTTGAAGCCCAGCTTCTCCACCGACGCCCGGAGCAGCGGCACCGTCTCCTCGAAGTTGGTGTTGATCAGGATGTGACCTTCGGGCGTGGTGATCAGGTAAGAGTTCAGCGTGCCCGTCCCAACGTAGTGGATGTTCCCAATGATCTTGTGAGCGGGAAACGCCACCCTGTCCTGGGTCCGGTCTTCTTGCGTTTGCGCCTGCGCCAGCCACGCGATGGCGATGAAACCGGCGATGACCAGCGGCACGCGCAGTAACCTGGAAGCAGCCATGGATGGACTCCTGAGTGTTCGGAGGTCAGGGGCGGAGCGCGACGCTATTAGTATACGGGTGCCGGCACGATGTCCAATGTGATCGTCTCTACGGCCGTCCCCGAGTGCTCCCGGACGAATCCTGCGGCGCTCGCGCCGGTCGCCGCGGCGGTGGCCGCGCTGCACCTCCTGGCGATCAACGACTACGGGATTTTCCGCGACGAGCTGTATTACCTTGCGTGTGGCCGGCACCTCGCCTGGGGCTACGTCGACCACCCGCCCGCCGTCGCGGTCATGGCGCGCGCGAGCAGCCTCCTTGGCGACTCCCTGGTGGCCATACGCATCCTTCCCATCCTGCTCTCCTGTGCCCTCGTCTTCATCGTCGGCGCGATCGTCCGGCGGCTCGGCGGCGGACGGTTCGCGCAGGCGCTAGCGGCGCTGCTCGTCGCGCTCGCCCCGCACTTTCTGTTCACCTTCCATGTCCTGTCGATGAACAGCGCGGAAGTCACGCTGTGGGCGCTCGGATCGTGGCTCGTCCTCGTGGCCGTACAGTCCGGGCGCGCATGGCCGTGGGTGGCGCTCGGCGCAACCATCGGCTTCGGACTCCTCACCAAGCACAGCGCCGTGGTGTTCGGGCTCGGCCTGTTTGCGGGTCTGCTGCTCACACCCGCACGTCAGGCTCTGCGGACCCCGTGGCCGTGGATCGGAGCCGCCCTCGCTGCGCTCGTTGCCGCACCTCACGTGGCATGGCAGGTGGCCAACGGATGGCCGACCGTCGAGTTCGTCAGGAACGCGCAGGAGTTCAAGATCGCCGAGCAGTCGCTCGCGTCGTTCTCCGGTGAAATCGTCGGGATGATGGGCCCGGTGACCCTTCCGCTCTGGGCGGCCGGCCTGTGGTGGCTGCTGCGCGGCCGCGCCGCGACGGGCGGACGCGTTCTCGCAGTGTGTGCGATCGTCGTCGTGCTGGTGTTCCTCCTGCAGCGCTCGAAGCCGTACTACGCGACGGCGGTATGGCCTGTGCTGTTCGCGGCGGGAGCAGTCGCCCTCGAACGATCGACCGAGAATCTTCGTCGATGGCGGTACGCTGCGACGGCCATCCTGCTGCTCATCGCTGCGGCCGTAGCGCCGATGGGACTGCCTGTTCTGCCGATCCAGACGCACATCGCGTATGCCGCGGCGCTCGGTGTGCGTCCGTCCAGCCAGGAGCGCCAGGAGCTCGGCGTGCTCCCCCAGCATTTCGCGGACATGTACGGGAGGGAGGAGCTCGCGCACACGATCTCGAGCGTGTATCAGTCACTCCCGGCCGAGGAAAAGGCATCGGCGCGCGTCTTTGCACGGAACTACGGCGAGGCCGGCGCGCTCGAGTATTACGCGCGGCGCTATCCGTTGCCGCGCGTGATTTCCCCGCACAACAGCTACTGGTTCTGGGGACCCGGACCCGATGGCGGCACCCTGATCATCATTGGCGGCGACCGCGAAGACAACGCTCGCGTCTTCGAGCGGTTCGACGAGGTCGACCGCACGCGCTGCACCTACTGCATGCCGTACGAGAACGGCCGCCCCATCGGGATCGGCCGTGGATGGAAGATTCCCCTGAGCCAGCTCTGGCCCACCGAGAAAGATTTCATCTGACTCTGTTGAGCTGGATGATGACGCGCCACCGGAAGCTGGTCAATTGGCCCGGGCATCGTGCGACCACACGTCGTGAATGGGCACGAAAAGCACGGAGACAAGGTCCGAGGGTAGAGCTCGCGCCTGAAGGTGCCGCACCGGCCTGGCACCTTGGGGTGATGGACGCTCCATTTCAGCCGGCGTGATACTGGGCGCTGCGCGACCGAGCTCCGCAGGGCTTCATTCGACGAATCCATCCAGGAAATCGCGGCGATCGTCAGAGGAGGACGCGAAAATGCGCGAGGCGAGGGGGACCTTATGGGCCGTCATGCTGGCGGTTGTGATTGTCGCGCCCGGTGCGCCCCCCCAGGCCCGGACCGGATCACGCGACTTCGTCCCTCAATGGCGTGCGGGGCAGCTTCCCGGACACGCCACGGTCTTGACCGACCCCGGGTTGCTGGTGAATTCGACGCAGGCGTTCCAGCTCGGCGGCGGCCTGAATCCCCTGCTTCCGAACCTTCTAGGCCTCGAAAAGCTGGACTATCTGCTTCTACAGCGCGTCGGGCAACTCTTGGGACGATCCAGGGTCGTGGTCACCGCCCGCGACGCCGCGTCGCTGGGCGCCGTGGGGCAGCTGCTTGCGCAGGTCGGCGGTATCCTGGGCCCGCTGCTTCCCATCATCAACAGCAGGGCGGCTACGGTGCCAAACATCGGGCTGGCCACGCTGGCGGCCAGCCCCCTGGTCGCACACGTGGCGGTCGATCGGATGGTCCAGGCGTCGCTGGAGCGAACCGGATCCACGATCCGGGCGACTGCCATCCGGCAGGCGTCGGGCCTGAGCGGGGCAGGCGTCGGCGTCGCCGTCATCGACTCCGGCGTCGTCCCGTGGCACGACGATCTCGGTGACGTTCCTGGCGGAGCGCCCCGAATCCAGCAATTCGTCGACTTCGTGAACGGAACTGGCGCGCCGTACGACGACCACGGCCACGGCACGCACGTCGCAGGCATCGTCGCCGGTACCGGCTTCGACTCGGGCGGCGCCCGTACGGGCATTGCGCCCGGTGCGCACCTGGTGGTCCTGAAGGTGCTCGACAGCGCCGGTCGCGGCTACATCAGCAACGTCATCGCTGCGCTCGATTACGTCGTGACGCATCGGACGAATCTGAGCATCCGCGTGGTCAACCTGTCTCTCGCGACCGCCGTGACCGAGTCGTTCGACACCGACCCGCTTGCCCAGGCCACCAGGGCGGCGACGGCTCACGGGCTGGTGGTTGTGGCGGCCGCAGGCAACAGGGGCCGCTCGTCGCAGGGTGACACGCAGTATGGCGCGATTGGCGCACCGGGCAACGCTCCCTGGGTGCTGACCGTGGGCGCGTCAAGCCACGAGGGAACAATTAATCGCAGCGACGACACGATTGCGTTGTTCAGCTCGCGCGGCCCCACGTAT
Source organism: Vicinamibacterales bacterium (assembly GCA_036521515.1). Classification (GTDB taxonomy): domain Bacteria; phylum Acidobacteriota; class Vicinamibacteria; order Vicinamibacterales; family UBA2999; genus Gp6-AA40. The sequence goes on along the minus strand of DATDHP010000407.1, from coordinate 14,117 downwards.
ATGGACCGCGCCGCCAAGCCCGATCTGGTTGCGCCCGGCGTTGGCATCGAGTCGCTCAGCGCGCCGGACAGCACTCTGTACAGCTCGAGGTCTGCGTACCTGTTGGAGGGGACGGTCCAAACGTCCTTCCTCCCGTATCTCAGTCTCAGCGGCACGAGCCAGGCGACGCCCGTGGTGGCGGGCACGGTCGCACTGATGCTGGAAGCCAATCCGGAGCTCACGCCCAATGCGGTGAAGGCAATCCTCCAGTACACCGCGCAGGTCTATCCCGAATACGATCCGCTCACGGAGGGGGCGGGCTTTCTCAACGCGCGGGGCGCTGTAGAGCTTGCGCGCTTTCTCGCTTCTCCCTCCAGCGAACCCTACCCGTCCACGCAGGGATGGAGCAAAAAACTGATCTGGGGGAACTATCGCATCGGCGGCGGACGTCTGCTGGCGACGGGCAGCGCCTGGCTGACCAGCGTCGAGTGGGGCGCGGCCAGGACGCCGACGGGCGAATGGGTTGCCTGGGGTGAGATCTGCACCGCGAACTGCGCGTCGAATCCTGTCTGGCAATCATGGCAGGCCAGTTGCGGTAATCCGGCCTGCACCAAGACAAGGTGGGGCAGCGGTACATCGGCCAACGTCGTCTGGGGACCCTCCTGCGGGGGCGCGGATTGTTCCTCGGGTACAGAGTGGACCACGGCGGAAACGGTCGTGTGGGGCTCGAACGGCGACGAGACGGTCGTGTGGGGCTCGACCGGCGACGATACGGTGGTGTGGGGCTCGACGGGCGACGAGACGGTCGTCTGGGGCTCGACCGGCTGCAGCGATCCGAGCTGCGAGCCGGTGTTGTGGGACTAATGAGCACAGTGGCTCCCGGTTTCGGCTGGTGCACGCTGCCCCGGATCGCGCAGCTCTACGTGACCGCGACCGTCATGGCCGGTGCGGTGGCGCTCATCGCGCTCTTTCCGCTCACCTGGCCGGATCCGGTTCTCTTTCCCCTCCTGGTCATAGCGTCCTGTCTGACGTCGACGTGGAAGGTCAACCTTCCGATCCCGCTGGCGAGCGGGTCCACGCTCTCGGTTTCCTACGCGGCCGACCTGACCGCGCTCCTGCTGCTCGGAGCCGGCCCCGCCGTCATGGTCGCCCTGGCCGGCGCCTGGACACAGTGCACGTTCAACGTCAGACAACGCGAGCCGCTGTACCGCACCGCCTTCAGTCTGGGCGCCATCGCCATCACCATGTGGGCGACCGGCCTGGTCTACGGTTTCCTGGGAGGCACGCTGGCGCCGCAGGACTTCAGCGGCCTGCCCAAGCCGCTCCTCGGGGCGATTGGCACCTACTTCGTCGTGAACACAGGGATGATCGCCGTCGCCATCGCGTTCTCGACGCGGCAGTCCGCGTGGAAGATCTGGCAGCGCGATTTTCTGTGGAGCGGGACGAGCTTCGTCGTCGCAGCCACGGCCGGGGCGATCGCCGCCATCGTCATCGCGCGCGGCGCCCACTGGCACGCGCTGTTGATGATTGCTCCCGTCTATCTGATCTACCGGACGTACCTGACGATCATCGGCCGGCTCGAGGATCAGCGGCGCCACCTCGAAGAGACGCATCGGCTGCACGATGAAGCGGTGATCGCGCTCGCCCAGGCGCGCAAGGCGGAGCTGGCGCTCACGGCGGAAAAGGAGCGCCTGGCGGTCACGCTGCGCAGCATCGCCGACGGCGTGATCGTCACCGATGCGGGCGGGAGGCTCGTGCTCATCAACAACGTGGCGGAAGAGATGACCGGGTGGGCGAGCGACGCGGCGATCGGCAAGCCGCTCGGGAGCGTCTTTCACAGCGTCGATCCGGAAAGCCGCGTGCGGTGTGACAACTCGGTCGCGGCCCTGACCAGCGCGCCTCCGGGATCCATCCGGCGCAGCTCGCTCCTCCTCGCGCGCGATTCGACGGAACGCCGCATCGAGGAAAGCGCGGCGACGTTGTGCGACGATCACGGCCACGCGATCGGGATGGTGCTGGTGTTCCGCGACATCAGCGATGCGCTGAAGGTCATCGAGGAACGGGCACGGGCGAACAAGCTGTCGGCGCTGGGCCTGCTCGCCGGAGGCATGGCCAACGACTTCAACAACATCCTCACCTCCATCATCGGCAACGTCTCGATGGCGCGGACGACGATGACCGATGCCGATCCCGCGGCCGCGGCGCTCGTCGAGGCCCAGCGGGCGTGCATCCGCGCCCGGCAGCTCACCTGGCAGCTGCTGACGTTCTCGAAGGGGGGCATCCCCACGCGCAAGACGGTCGAGCTCCCGCTCGTCCTCGCGGACGCGGCAGCCACGGCGCTGCGCGGCACGAACCTGCGATATACGCTCGACATCGCCCAGGACCTCTGGACCGTCGACGCCGACGAATCCCAGCTGGTTCAGGTCTTCACCAACGTCCTCCTCAACGCCAGTGAGGCGATGCTGCATGGCGGTTCGATTGAGATTCGAGCCGGCAACGTCGTCGAATCGGAAGACCGGCTGGAACACGCGCTGCGCGTCGTGCCCGGCCGTTACGTCTCGGTGTCGGTCACCGATACCGGCACGGGCATTCCGCCCGAGCACCTCGCGAAGATCTTCGATCCGTACTTCACCACGAAGAACGGCGGCAGCGGCCTCGGCCTCGCCACGACGCATTCCATCATCAAGAGCCACGGCGGGTTCGTGACGGTCCAGTCGCAGGCCGGCATTGGGACCACGATGCGGATCAGCGTGCCGGCCTCAGCCGTCGATCGCATCGCCGAGCCGTGGGAGCCGGGGCTGACCAGCGCGAAGGTGCTGGCGAACGCGAGGCGGTCGCGGAGGCAGCGCGTGCTCGTCATGGACGACGAGCCCGAGATCCGCAGGGTCACAGGCAGCATGCTCGAGTTTCTCGGCTACCAGGCCGAGATCGCCGAGACCGGCACCGTGGCCGTCGAACGCTTCAGGCAGGCGCTCGAAAAAGGCCGGCCGTTCGACGTGGTGCTGCTCGACCTTCTTGTTCCGGGTGGCATGGGAGGCAGGGAAACCATGGATCGGCTCGCGCGCCTCGCCCCCTCGGTGAAAGCGGTGCTGGTCAGCGGCTACGTCCAGCAGTCGCAGATGGCGGAGTATCGCGACTACGGATTCGGGGCGGTCATCACGAAGCCGTTCACGCTCGACGAGCTGAGCACGACATTGCGCGCGGTGCTCGCCCCGACTGCCTCTCGAGTTCATTGAGGGTGCATCCCAGGGTGTATTTCGGGTCTTGCTGGTGCACAATTCCGTGAGGTAGAGACGACAGGACGCCGCACATGTTTCTCCCCGCCGCCGCCGACAGCCCCGCCGTCTGCCTGTCCAAGCCCGTGTCGCCCGGGACGCAGGCCGTCCGGATTCTCATTGCCGACGATCACCCGATCTTCCGGGACGGGCTTCGACGGCTTCTGGAGACCGCCCCCGATCTTCGAATCGTCGGGGACACGGATGGGTTGGAGGCCTCCGCGCTGGTGCAGGCCCTGCGCCCCGACATCCTGCTGCTCGGTGGGTCTGCGTCAGCGGTCGTGCCGCTCGAGGCCGTGCAGCGAATGGTTGCCGCCGGCGCTCCGGTCAGGATCATTCTCCTCACGAGGTCGGTCGAGGAGCCGGAGGTCGCGGCGGCGTTGCAGTATGGCGCCCACGGCGTGCTTCCGCGGGATGCGACTCCGGATGCCCTGTTCAAGAGCATCGAATCGGTCATGGCCGGTCATTGCTGGGTCGGTCGCGAGTGTGTGGCGGATCTGGCGACCGGTGTTCGCCGCCTCGACCACGCGAGCCGCCGCGCCAAGGCGTTCGGGCTGACGCATCGAGAGCTCGAAATCGTCCGCGCGATCATGAGCGGCGACACGAACAAGGCGATCGCGCGTCGCTTTTCAATCAGCGAGAACACGGTGAAGCGCCACATCACGCACATTTTCAACAAGGTCGGCGCCTCGACGCGCGTCGAGCTGGCGCTCTTCGCAGCTCACCACAATCTCGTATAGGGCTCACAGACGACGGCAGCTGTTCCTGTCGGGAAACTGTTCAGACGCGACCATGAATCAGTAGCGAAATACGGCAGCGTAGCGGTATCCGCCGCCGGGGCGGCTCTGCCAAGTCCAGCGCCGTCATCACTTAGAAGCGCGTCGCTCTCGTGGTGCTTGTATTGCTAATGGGTCGTTTCGTGACACGCACGTGGTCGAGCCTCTAAACCCGGCGAATTGCCGCAATCGCGCGGTCAGGGTCGTCCTCGCTGACGACGAGTCGATGTTTCGCGCCAGCCTGCGACACCTGCTCGCCGTGCCGCCAAGCGTCATCCGCGACGTCTACCGTGTCGACGTCGGACCGGGTTTCGATGTGGTCGGCGAAGCGGGCACCGGCGAGGAAACGATCGCCGTGGTCGGCCGCGCGAAGCCGGAGCTGCTCCTCCTCGACTTGTCGATGCCGCGGCTGTCGGGCCTGGATGTCGTACGGGAGCTGCAGGCCGGCGATCAGATGCCGGTCACGCTCCTGCTCGCCGGCGTCATCGACAGGCCGCACCTGCTCGCTGCCGTCCAGCGTGGCGTGCGTGGTCTGATTCTCAAGGAGGCGCCGACCGAGCTGCTGTTCGAAGCGATCATGTGCGTCCTCTCGGGCAGGCGCTGGCTCGACAGGGCGCTCGTCGAAGACCTGATGGAACTGGTCGGCTCACCCAGGCCCCAGTCTGCCGGCCTCGCGCTCCAGCAGTCGTTCAATCTCACGCCGCGCGAACGCGAGGTGCTCGCGCATGTGGTTGCCGGCGACGGCAACAAGGAAATCGCGCGAAAGTGCGCCGTGAGCGAGGAGACGGTCAAGCATCACCTGACCAGAATCTTCGACAAGGTCGGCGCCTCCAATCGTCTCGAGCTCGCGCTGGTCGCCACCAGGCAGGGGCTCGTCTCCGACGTCGCGCACAACGCATAGCCTCCGCACGGGCCGGCTGCCCGCCTTCGCGCTCCGCGCTCCGGCGAGGTCTCGCCGTAGCCGTGGCGTAGGCGGAAAGCCGGCCCCAGGCCGACCTGAAGGTCGGCCTCTACGAAATCTCGTCTTCCAGGGGCGGGCCTTCAGGTCCGTTTGTGTTGTAGCACGGTTACGACGCGAGCCAGCGCTACACACTCCGTCTCTCCTTCATTGGTGCCATGCCCCCGGTCACATCCGGGTGATGGCGTTCCCCATCGGACCGTGGCCGTCCTTCAAGAGTGCCAATCCGCCGGTCACGTCCGGGTGATTTCGTCGCCGGCGCACGCGCACTATTCTCTGACGTGCGAGGTGGGACCTCGCGGCGCCGGTCGCGCCGACCTGCCCGGCCGCCGCGGTATACGCGGCCGACGACCGGCGCCAGCCATTTCGTTCTCGCCGATATCCGAGGTTCTCAACCGAAGGGGGCGAAGCCTTGCCGCACGACAATCCTCAGGCGTTCGATGCCGCGTCATGGTTCGTGCTGTGGACGCAGAGCCACTGCGAGCGCCTGGTGAGCGATCAGCTGATCGCCAAGGGGTTCCACGTCTTTCTGCCGACCATCAGGACCTGGTCGCGGCAACGCGGCGTGCGCCGGATGATCTCGCTCCCGATGTTCCCCGGCTATTCGTTCATCCGGCATGCGATCGACCGGCACAGCTACGTCGAGATTCTCAAGACGCGCGGCGTCGTTCGCGTGCTCGGCGACGGGTGGGAACGGCTGTCGCCGGTGGCCGACGCCGACGTCGAAGCCATTCAGCGCATCGTCCAGACCGATGTTCCGGTGTTCCCGCACACCTATTTGCGTGAGGGGCAGTGGGTCCGCATCGTGGACGGTCCGCTGAAGGGCGTCGAAGGCGTGCTCGTTCACTCGAAGCCGAACAAAGGATTGCTCGTCATCTCGGTCGAGCTGCTGCGCCGCAGCGTTGCCGTTGAAGTGGACGGCACGCAGGTGGCGCCGTCGGTGCCGGCCTGGCAGACCTCGAGGCACGCCGGATCGCGCGAGGCGCATGCCGTTCAGTATCACTAAGCCGCTCGCAGTGGGTTGCCTCGTGGTGGCCCTGCTGATGGCGCACGGACGGATGAGCGCGGTACTTTTCGCACAGCGGCCCGTTCGGGTGCAGCCGCTCTTCGCGGTGACCCAGACGTACGACAGCAACGTCGTCTCCTCGTCCACGCGGCCGTCAGGCGACTTCGTCACGCGGCTCAGCCCGGGGGTCGAAGCCGAGTACCGGTCGGCTCTCACGCGGCTGCTGGGGCGCTACACCGTCGACCTGGAGCGCTTCGCGCTCCAGCCGGCGTTGACGACCGCCGACGGCCGTCACGCGGCCCTGGCCGATCTGCGCTTCAGCCGATCGCGCCGGCTGTCGGCTGGCGTCGAGGCGGCGTTCACGAGGACCCACACGCCGAGCGAGCTGGGCACGGTGACAGGACTGATCATGGATCGGGCACTCGCCGAACGCGTCGAGGTGCGTCCCTCGCTCGTGCGGCAGCTCGACCCTGTCACGTCGGGGACGATCGAGTACACGTTCACGGCGGAGCGGCTTGCCGGGGGCGGCAGCTCGCGCGTTCACCGCACCGCCGCAGGTCTCGATCGACTGCTGTCGCGCCGCGATCTCCTTGGCGTCGACTACGAGATGCGCCGGTGGTTCTTCCAACCGGGCGGCCACCCGACTTCGCATGTCCTTCGTCTGGGCTGGAGCCGGCCGATAACCCGGCTGCTCGATGTGGAGCTCCACGCCGGCCCCGCGCTGACCGACGGCCGGACTGCGCCGGAGCTCGCGGCATCGATGCGGCACAGCACGCGTCCGGCCGATCTCGCGATCGGCTACGCGCGCACACAGACGACGATTGTCGGCCTCCCGGGCGTGGCCGACACCCAGAGCGTCTCGGCAAGCGCTTCGGTCAGGCCGCGCTCCGGACTTGAGCTGCGCGTCAGCCCGGGCGTGTCTCGTACCACGCACGCCCGCGGCCCCATGGAGGGGTGGCGGCTCGCGCTCGACGCGGAACGTCAACTTCGCCGCACTCTGATGCTGCGTATTTCGTACGAAGCCACCGCTCAGCGCAGTAGCCTGGCCGCGCTGTCCACTCAGGCCGTGTCGCGTCACCTGATGCAAGTGAGCCTGCTCGCGGTGCCTCGTCAAGTCACGGCCGCGGGGGCTAAAGCCCCCGCGCTACGCGTGCCGTAGTGTGTCGTGGTGCCGAAGTGTGTCGTAGCGCGGGGGCTTTAGCCCCCGCGATCCGGAAACCCGTAATGACGGAGACCATGCGAAACCTGCGATTTGTCGAGCATCACCTGATCCTGACGGGAATCGCCGTCGGGCTGATCGTAGCGACCGCGAGGCCATCGCTGGCGGGCGCCCAGGAAGCGCCGGACCAGCGAAGGGAGGTCGCGGATTACGTGATCGGCCCCGAGGACGTTCTCGATGTCTCCGTGTGGGAGAACACGCAGATCAGCCGCACCGTTCCGGTAAGGCCCGATGGAAAGATCTCGTTGCCGCTCGTCAACGATGTGCAGGCCGCTGGCCTGACCCCGATGCAGCTGCGCGAGGCGCTGACAGCCTTGCTCGTTCCGTATGTGTCGATTCCCGCCGTATCCGTGATCGTTCGCGAGGTGCACAGCTTCAAGGTGACCGTGCTGGGAGAAGTCAGGACACCCGGCCGCTACCATCTGAAAAGCCGGTCGACCGTTCTGGACCTGCTGGCGATGGCCGGCGGCCTCACGGAATACGCGGCGCGCGGCCGGATTGTCGTGTTGCGCCGTGACGGAGCGGGCAGGCGCCACATTCCATTTGCGTTCGACAAGCTCACGGCGAAGCAGGGCGCGAGCGGGCCCGGGCCGCGCGCCGACGCGCCCGACGCTGCTCAGGCCAACTTCGACGTCGAGCCGGACGACATCATTCTGGTCCCGTAGCTTTGGTGATTCACGATTCGTGGTCCGTGATTCACGAACCACGAGTCGGAATCACAAATCGATCACGAATCAATCGTAAATCACGAATCACCAATCACGAATCATGAATGCCAGACGGATCCTGATCGTCGGCGCGACACCGCTTGCCGCGCTGCTGAGCCGAGCGATCGCCGCGCGGCCCCGGTGCCGTCTTTGCGTCGCGGGCGTCGTTGACGATGGTGTTCCCGCGGACGAGGCGCCGTTCGCACAGCCGCGGTTCGGCCCGGTCGATCGCCTGCCGGAGATCATCGAGCAGGTACGGCCGGACCGGATCGTGGTGGCGCTGGCAGAGCGTCGCGGCCGCACGCCGCTGCCGGCGCTGCTCGAATGCTGTCTGGCGCGCGGCATCGCCGTGGACGATGCGGCCGAGTGCTACGAGCGGCTGACCGGGCGGCTGGCCGTCGAGACGCTGACGCCTGCCAGCATCGCCTTCTCGGGAAAATTCCGGCCGTCACTCCTCCAGCAATCGTGTGCGCGTCTGCTCAGCGTGCTGGTGGCCGGCGCCGGGTTGCTCCTCTTGCTTCCCGTGCTGGGACTCATCGCGCTCGCCATCAAGCTCGATTCGGCAGGGCCGGTGCTGTTTCACCAGCGGCGGATCGGCCTGCGCGGCCGTCCGTTCACGCTGCTCAAGTTCCGAACCATGCGTGAGGCCGCGACCTCGCGCTCCGAGTGGGTCGCCGACAACGGCGACCGCCTCACACGCGTCGGCAGATGGCTTCGCGCCCTGCGGCTCGACGAGCTGCCGCAATTCATCAACGTTCTGCGCGGCGAGATGAACCTGGTGGGGCCGCGGCCGCATCCGGTGTCGAACCTCGAGCTGTTCACGCTGGTGGTGCGCAACCTGAATGAAAAGACCGGCGCCGCCGTCAGCTATTACACGCTGCGGTCGATCGTGCGGCCCGGGCTGACCGGCTGGGCGCAGGTGCGGTACCGCTACGCCAACAACCTCGAGGAGGAGGTCGAGAAGCTGCGCTACGACCTCTATTACGTGAAGCACGCCTCGGTGCGGCTGGACCTGCGCATCCTGCTGGCAACGTTCACGAGGCTGGTCACTGGCCGCCTCGCGGATGGCATCGAGCGAGCGCCTGCGCCGCAGCCCGCTCCTGCGCCGGTGCGATCCTTCCGCTTCCTCGGGAGGCTGGCGGCGAGGAGGGCAGCATGAGCGAGCCTGGGGGGCGCGATTCGGTCCTCCGGCCCGATCTCGCGCTGCAGGTCTGGCAGCGCCGGAAGTGGATCGCCGCCGCGGTGTTCTGCAGCGTCTCAGCGGCGGCGCTGACGGGGGCCTGGTCGCTGCCGGACCTCTATCGCGCGTCGGCGACGGTCCTGGTGGAGCGACAGGAAGTGTCCGAGGCGTTCGTCAGGCCATCGATCACCGCGGAGCTGGAGACCCGGATTCAGACGATTCATCAGCGCGTCATGAGCCGGGAGCGGTTGTCGGACGTGATTGCCCGCTTCGGCCTCTATCCCGAGATACAGGGTGTGGTCCCCATCGAAGCGATCGTCGACCGGATGCGGCGTGACATCATCCCGCTGCAGCTGAAAGGCGTCGACCAGGCCAGCGGCCGCACCGCGACGATCGCCTTCAGCCTCGGCTACAGGGGCAGGGATCCGTGGACCGTCGCGCAGGTGACGAACACGCTCGTCGACTTCTACGTGCAGGAAAACACGGCAGCCCGCGAGCGTCAGGCTGCCAGGACGGTGGCGTTTCTGGGCAGTCAGCTCGCCGACGTCAAGCGCGAACTGGACGACCAGGAACGGCTGACGAACGAATTCACGCTCCGCCACACGAACGAGCTTCCGCAGCAGCTCGAAGCGAATCTCGCAGCGCTCGATCGTCTCAACACGCAGCTTCGGCTGAACGGCGAGTATCAGCTCCGCGCACTGGAGCGGCGGGAGCGGACCGAACAGGAGCTGGCCGACGAGGGAGCGCAAGCAGCAGCCGGATCAGGCGCACCCCCCGCACCGGATCCAGCGACCGAGCTCCTGACGCTCAAACGGCAGTTCGCCGAGTTGCGCCGCCGGTTCACGGACGACTACCCCGACGTGCAGCGGGTCAACGCGGAGATCAGGACGTTGGAACGGCAGATCGCCGAAGCGGTTCCCCGGGAGTCTGAGGCCGGTACGGTCACTCGAGTCGGTGCGGAGCGGCAGGTGCTCGCTCAAATCGACAGTGAGCTCGCCTCGCTGAGACAGCAGGAGGGAGTGCTCCGCCGCGCGATCGCCGAGTACGAAGGCCGAGTGGAGAGTGCGCCTCGCCGGCAGTACGAAGTCCAGCAGCTCTCACGCGGATACGACATGGTGAAAGAACGCTATCAGACGCTTCTGAAGCGGTACGAGGACGCCCAGCTCGCCGCGAACCTGGAACAGGGTCAGGCCACCGAGCAGTTTCGTGTGCTCGACCCGGCCATCCCGCCGACGCAGCCGGCGGCGCCGGATCGACTGTGGCTCGCGGTGCTGGGGATCGTACTGGCCTTCGGCATGGCCGTTGGCGCTGTCCTGGCGGCGGAGCGGCTCGACAGCACCTTCCATACGGCCGATGACCTGCGCGCCTTCGTCGACGTGCCGGCGCTCGTCGCAATCCGGCGCGTCGTCACGCGCTCCGAGTTGCGGCATCAGCGACGCCGGTTCGCGCTGGTGACGGTCTCAGCCATCGTCGGCCTGATCCTCGTTGTCGGCGGCTCCTACTACGTGGCCTCCGGCAACGAGCAGATCGTCCGGCTGACCGCGCGCGGTGCGATGTGAGCGGGACCGTTGTTCGGGCCGTCATCCCCGAGGATTCCCGCCGCGCGGAATCGGCAACGCGAGACATCGCCGCCGGCGCGGGCGGACGGCTGCGGATTGCCGAGCCGCTCGTCAGCTTCACGGCACCCTCGTCATTCGAGGCCGAGCAGTACAGGACACTGCGGCACCTCGTCGAGCGGAAGACCCGCGAAGATCGCTCCCAGGTGCTTGCGGTGACCAGCCCTGGAGCGGGCGATGGCAAGACGATCACGACGCTCAATCTGGCCGGCTCGCTCGCACAGTCGCCCGAAGCGCGCGTGCTCGTCATCGACGCCGACCTGCATCGGCCCGCGGTCGACCGCTACCTCGGCCTGACAGCCGCGCGCTCGCCGGGTCTCGCCGAGGCGATCCTGCACGAGGATCGCGGCCTGGCGCGGTGCGTGCGCCGCCTGGAGCCGCTGAATGTGTCGGTGTTGCTCGCCGGTGGCCGTTCGGCCGGACCATACGAGCTGCTTGCGTCTCCACGGCTCGAGGACGTGCTGGCGGAAGCACGGCAATCGTACGATTACGTCCTGATCGACACGCCCCCGGTCGTTCCTCTTGCCGACAGCCGGCTCCTGTCCAGGGTCAGCGATGGTTACATCATCGTCGTCGCCGCTCACAAGACGCCGAGAAGGGTGCTGGCGGAAGCGCTCGATCTGATCGACCGGTCGAAGATCGTCGCCGTGGTGTTCAACGGAGACGATCGGCGCCTGTCGGCCTACGACTACGGGTACTACGGCTCCGCCGACGCGCCTGCGAAATCGTCGCCGCGACGTGCCGCCTGGTGGCGGCGCCGGTAAGCCGCCAGACGCGACCGGACCCAGCACTCGCAGGCCGGCCTGAAGGCCGGCCTCTACGAATACAAGACCTACGAATACAAGACGTAGAGGCGGACCTTCAGGTCCGCCTAACGGCCGGCGTCTACAGCACTAACCATCCTGGAGCAGGAGAAAAATGTTCACGCGTTCGACACGACTCCGCCTTCTACCGGTTCCGCTCCTGCTCGCCCTGTTCTGGACGCCCGCGCAGGCTCAGCACCTGTGGTTCGAGCCGGGTGACGTGATCGTCTCGCTCGAGCAGGGACCCGTCCAATGGTGGTTGGCCGACGGCACGCCCCGCGGCGTCCTGATGCAGAGGGTGGTCGGGACCGGTGAAGGCATGGCGTGGGATCTCGCCGGCAACCTGTATGTCACCCGCTGGTGCATCGACCCGATGTGCATGACCGGCAACACTGTCGAAAAGTTCAACCCTATGGGGGTGTCGCTCGGCACCGTGGGCGCTGGCTACGATTGCGGTCCACACACACTTGTGTTCGACAAGATGGGTGCGGCCTATGTCGGTCTGGCCGGATGCCGCCGATCGATCCTGAAGTTCATGCCCGGGCAGGTCGAGCCGATCGAGCTGCTGGCCGAAACGGAGAACGCGGGCATCTTCTGGCTGGACCTCGCTGCCGACGGCTGCACGCTGTTCTACACCTCGTGGGGACCCAACGTGAAGCGCTTCGACGCCTGCGCCGGCGTGCAGCTGGCCAACTTCAACGCCGGACCACTCCCCGGCCTCGACACCCAGGATTTGCGCGTCCTTCCGGATGGCGGCGTGCTGGTCTCGAACGGACAGGTGATCACCAGGCTCGACGCCTCGGGTGCCGTGGTGCGGACCTACCAGGGGCCGCCGGAAGAAACGTTGTGGGCGGGCCTCGACCTGGTGGGCGACGGCACGTTCTGGGTCGCCAACTACTACTCCTCGAACGTGTACCGGTTCGACCTCGCCAGCGGAACCATCGTGGACACCTTCAACACGGGAACCCCGCCCAACTCGGCTGTGGCCGTCAGGGTGAAGCGGTAGTTCGGCATTCGTGATTCGTGATTCGTGATTGGTGATTCGTGATTTGGAGGAGCCATGGGTGCGAAGACCAGTGACGCGCCGCTCGAAGTCTTTTCCACGTGTCCGCCGTCGGTCGGCGTCGTGGATCACGAGTCATACCTGCGGCAGGTCGTCGATGTGGCCCGGTGGAGCGAGCGACAGGGATGCAAGGGCATCCTGCTGTACAGCGACAACTCACAGCTCGACGCCTGGGTGCTGTCCCACGTCATTCTCCAGCGCACGTGGGCGCTCTGCCCGCTGGTGGCAGTCCAGCCGATCTACATGCACCCCTATACCGTGGCCAAGACGCTGACCTCGATCGGGTCTCTGTTCGGGCGGCGCGTGTACTTGAACATGGTTGCGGGGGGATTCAAAAACGATCTGATCGCGCTCGACGACACGACGCCACACGATCGCCGATATGCGCGGCTCGAAGAGTACGTTCGGATTGTCACGCAGCTCCTCGAGGGCGCAACGGTGACGTTCGAGGGCGAGTTCTATCGCGTCGACAAGCTGAAGCTGACGCCGCCGCTCGCGCCAGACCTCTTCCCGGGCCTCTTCGTCTCGGGCTCGTCCGATGCCGGCGCCGCCACCGCGCGGAACATCGGCGCCACCGCAATCAAGTACCCGAAGCCGGCCAGCGAGGAGGACGCCGGTTCCGGCGTGACGGACTGCGGCATCCGTGTCGGGATCATCGCCCGGCAGACGGAACGAGAGGCATGGGATGTCGCGCATGCCCGCTTCCCGGAGGATCGGCGAGGTCAGCTCACGCGCCAGCTCGCCTCGAAGGTCTCCGACTCGGTGTGGCACAAGCAGCTGTCCGGGCCGTCTGCGCCGCCCGAGGGTGAACCCAGTCCGTACTGGCTGGTTCCCTTTCAGAACTACAAGACGATGTGTCCGTACCTCGTCGGCAGCTACGAGCAGGTGGCGGAGGAGCTCGCCCGTTACATCACTGCCGGGTACCACACGGTGATTCTCGACGTCCCGCCCAGCGAGGACGAGCTGAGGCACACGTTCGCCGCCTTTGCGGCGGCAATGGAGCCGGTGCGGTGACGCCGCGGCGGCTTCAGGACTGGGTGATCTGGCAGGCCGACCGCAGGCCTGCGGCGCTGGCAGTGGCGTGCGGCGAGACGCGCCTCACGTACGCGGAGCTGGATACGCTCTCGACGCAGCTCGCCAGGCTGCTCGTCGAGGGTGGCTGCCGGCGGGGCGACCGGGTCGCCTTGCTCATGCCCAAGTCCGCGATGGCGATCGTCGGCCTGCTCGGCATCTACAAGGCTGACGCCATCTACGTGCCGCTCGATCCGTCGAGTCCGGCCAGCCGTCTCGAGAAGATTCTCGACACGTGCGACAACCGATGGCTGCTGGCAGCCGGCTCCGTGGCGCCGCTGCTCGAAGAGCTGTGCCGGAACAACGAGTGCCGCCGGTTCATGTCTCTCGGGTGGCTGGACTCGTGCCCTCCGGCCGACCACCGATTCAACGTGCGGTTCACGATCGACGACCTTCGGCGCTGTCCGGCTGTGCCGGTGGCCTCCAGGAATGGCCCCGGCGATGCGGCGCACATTCTCTTCACA
>DATDHP010000406.1:0-1879 GCA_036521515.1 Vicinamibacterales bacterium | reverse complement strand
GATCCTGCCGGGTGCTCCCGGTCTCGATATCGCGCGCGAGCCGCGCGCGCTCTTCCTGCAGCAGTGCGTGCAGCGCCGGCTCGCCATTGCCGTCGCGAAGCGCGCCGATCAGCCGCTCCACGAGCGCCAGCCGCTGCTGCTGCGTCCCGGGAACCGCAACCGTCCAGCCGTTTCCGTCTGGGCGACGAAGCCATCGTCGCAAATCGCTATTGGGTATGCCGTCCACCCAGCGAATACGCGCCAGCCAGTCACCAGGGCCGGTCAGCGGACGGACCGGATCCCATGACAACGCCGCCGGCTGGCGAGCCGATTCGCGCGCGCCATGGCCGCGACGCCGCTTCGAGACATGCTCGAGGACCGCGACGAGGTGCTTGCACAAGCCGAGTGAGTTCCGGAGGAAGTCCGCGCATTCGCAACTGCCGTCGAGAGGTTCGACTCGACGGAGCAGCGTCCGATACGGGCGTGCGCGGGATGCTCGACGCCGGGTCGCGTACAGACCCGACAGCCGGCCGCTTGCCCGTCCGACGATCTGAATCTCATCAGCGTGAGCGGACGCGAAGCGGCGAAGCACTGCCTCGAGCGCGTCGCGCTGAAGCGGCCAGTCGCTTCCGTGCGTGACCGACAGGACATGGCGCACGACGTGCTCGGCGGGCACACCGCCGGTCCGCCGCTGTGCGCGCGCGAGCAGCGTCTGAAATGTCTCACTCTCAGTGATCGGGATGGCCGCAGATCGAAGTGAGTGGCTCTGCATAGTTCCGTCATCAAGAAGCGGGATTTGGTGGTGGCAAGTTCGCGTATTCTTACACAGGCGGCCTGGAGCAGAACGGGGCTGCGTCGAGCTCCGGGACCGGTGGCGCGAGAGCGTGACACGGCGGATAAGCGTCGAGCGCACGATGAAGACGCGTGGACGAACGCGAAGAAGGTCTGCCGCCTTACCACTCGGCAGATCGAAATGGCGCGCGCGCTCGGCTTGAATCCGAGAAGGCTCCTCGGTCTCCGTCCGAGCCCGCAGCAGCGCTGGAAGCTTCCTGTGGGCGCGTCCATCGAAGATCGCTACCGCAAGCGTTTCGGGGGCGAGCGCCTGGATCGTCGCGCGCCGGTGACCGATCCCGACTTGCGCAAGTCCGTGCCTCCACAGCCGCATGTGCTCGCGCCGGAACGCGTCAGGGATGCCGCACCGCAGGTGGAGGATCTGGTCTGCTATTTATTGAATTGAATCTCGCCGACGATCTGCAGCGGTGGCTCGCGCACGGTTTCGTCGCGCCGGAGGGCAGGTAGGTGAGGAGCTGCAGCAGGTCGTGGCGGCACTCGACAACGGCGCGTCGATCTCTCCGATGCCGGCGATTCCCCTACCTCCACGCCCGGTGCGGCGAGATTTCTCGCAGCGAAACGACACGGAACTCGCCTTCGACGACGAGATCCCATCCTGATCTGGTCGCGTGCGCCGGCCGGCGTTGTAGTCGAGCCGACGACGTAACCAGTCCGTAATCAGGTGAGTGGCGCGACGCCGTCTCACGGCACGAACGAAGGCGGGTGGCAAGCTTCGGGTTCGCCGAAGCATCTCGGGCGCGGACGGCCAGGCGGACGGCGGCGAGTCGACGGAGCTCAAGCTGGAACCGCGTGGACCAGCGAGAATCGCTCGCGAACACTTCAGTCCAACGTCAGTCCACGAACGCCCAAACACCGCGTAAAACCGACGAACATCCGAGACCAGAGAGCAAGACGAATCAACAAGATAGAGAACCCAGTGAAATCTGCAAAACCTCGATCCCCGGTTCAAATCCGGGCGGCGCCTCCAATCACAAATCGCCTCCTCCGCAGAATCTGTGGGTCGGCAACCAATGATTCTGAGGGATGTGGGTCTTCGTCGTTCTTCCTG
>DATDHP010000405.1:0-3382 GCA_036521515.1 Vicinamibacterales bacterium | reverse complement strand
AGGCCGCGATCGATCATCAGCTGACGGAGGAGCGCCGCAGTCCCGGGGTGCGGGATCGCCGACTGCACGCCCACGCGCACCAGCCCCTCGGCGTAATCGATGGCCTGCCACCGGTGCCCTGCCGCCTGGGAGCCGATCTTGTCGGTGTCGCGGCTGCCGCGATCGCGCGTGTCGAGCCGCGCGCCGCGCTCGACGAGCAGCCGCACGACGTCGTTCCGCCCCTTCAACGCCGCGCCCATCAGCGGCGTCCGCCCCTCGTTGTTCGCGTAGTTGGGATCGAGACCGAGATCGAGCAGCAGCCTGATCGTCTCGAGGTTGTCCTGTGGCGACCGCTCGTAGGTCACCCCCTCGACCCACCCGATCCCGCCGGCCACGGTGAGCGCGGAATCACCGAGGTCGGTCACCAGCTTCGGGTCGGCGCCATGCTTCAGCAGCAGCCTGAGCAGCTCCGTGTCGCCCGACTGCGCCGCGCGGATCAACGGTGTCGCGCCCGCCTCGAAAAACCACTGCATGGTGAAGATGGTCCGCGTCAGCGTGTTGTCCTTGACGCGGATGTTCGGGTTGGCGCCGCGCTCGAGCAGGCGCGTGATGATCTCGAGATGGTCCAGGTCCGGCTTGGGCACCGGATAATCGCCGCCCTCGATGTTGCGGTTGTCGGTCGCGAGGTACAGCGGCGTCCACCCGCCCTTGTTGGCGAGGTTGACGTTGGCGCCGCGCTCGATCAGGTGCGCCGCGACCGCGTAGTTCCGGTTGTTGACCGCGGTCAGCAGCGGCGTCCACCCGTACTCCGTCGTCTGGTTGATGTCGGCCCCCGCGTCGAGCAGCAGTTTCGCCGACGCGAGGTCGCCTTCGCGGGACGCGAACACCAGCGCCGTCAATCCGCCGCCGCCGCTCCCCACCAGCCCCGCGACGATGATGTCGTCATCGTCGTCAGCAGGTTGCGCGGCGGCAGGGGCTGGAGCAGCAGCCGGGGCGGCGGCAGCCGCAGCGGCGCCCAGTGCGGGGACGGGTCCGGGTGGCACGGTCCCCTGCTTGCGCTCCAACGCGAGCTGTTCCTGGTACGTGCGGCCGGCGGCTGCCGCCGCGAGACGGCGTTGCGCGGCGGCCTCCACCGCGCTCGTGTTCACGTAATTCGCCATGTAATTGCGCGGCAGGCCGGCCGGCCCGGATCGGGCGGCGACGTCCGCGCCGCGGTCGAGCAGCGCCTTCACCGCGAGCGGATGCTTCTGCTCGGCAGCCCACATGAGCGCAGTCGTGCCGCGAATCTTCTCCTTCGCGTTGACGTCGGCGCCCGCGGCCGCGAGCAGCGCGATGATGTCGGGATTGCCGTTGCGCGCGGCCAGCATCACGGCCGTCTCACCGTTGGGCCCCGGTCGCTTCGCGTCGGCGCCCGCTTCCAGCAGACGCTTCACCATGGCCGTGTTGCCGTACAACGACGCCATCGCCAGCGGCGTCGTGCCGTGGCGATTGGCGACGTCTATGCCCGCGCCGGCGCGGATCAGCAGATCGGCCGTCGCCAGATCGTCCCGGTGCACCGCCCAGTGCAGCGCCGTCGCGCCGTCGACCTGCGGAGCATTGACGTCGGCCTTCTTTTGTATCAGCGCGCGAACCGCGACGGTGTTTCCCGTCATCACCGCATTGGCGACATCGCTGCGGCCCTGGGCTGCGCCGACGCCGGTGAAGCAAACCACGAAGATCACGAAAGACACGAAGGACACGAGACCAATGAAGTCGTGCCTTTCCTTCCTTCCGCCTGAAGGCGGAAGCCACATCAACAGACAGGTGTGGCTTCCGGTTTTAGCCGGAAGATCGTGTTCCGCGCGGTTGTCGCGCATGTTCACAGCTTCGCCAGTCTCCCCGTGCTGTCGCCCTGGCTGTCCTGCTGGATCCCGTACATGTCCAGGACGCTCAGGAGCAAATCGCCGGTCGTCACCGTCTTCCGCTCGTACGCCAGGTGCCGCCCGCCCTCGAGCTGGCCGTTGGCGCCGCCCACCAGGAAGTGCGGGACGTCGTAGTGCTGGTGCTGGTTCGAGTTCCCCATGTTCGACCCGTAGAGGACGAGCGCGTGATCGAGCAGCGTCCCGTCGCCGTCCTGGATGGCGCGCAGCTTCTCGGCGAAATACGCGAGCGTCGAGACGTGGTAGCGGTTCAGCGTCGCGTACCTCCGTATCTGGGCCGGATCGTCCTGGTGATGCGATCCGCCGTGGAAGCTGACGCTCGTGCCGCCATCGGGGAACAGCTCGCTCTTGGGGAACTGATAGACGCGGCTGGTGAGATCGCGCGCACCGAGCAGCGTGGCCACGCGGGTGATGTCCGCCTGGAAGGCCAGCGCGGTGAGATCGAGGTGCAGCTTGACATGCGCGTCGAAACTCTCGGGAACGCCGGGTGGGAGATCGAGTTCGGGCACATCGTTGGAGGCGTCGGCCGCGAGCCGGATACGCCGTTCGATCTCCCGGATCTCGTCCGTGTACTGGCTGACCACTCGGCGATCGCCCGGGCCGAGCGTCTTCCGCAGCCCCTCGAGCTCGTCGAGCACCGAATCGAGGATGCTCCGGCGCTCGGTCAGACGCGCGGCTCGCTCTTCCGGCGTCGATCCGCTGCCGAACAGCCGCTCGAACGCGACCTGCGGGTTGAGCTCCATCGGGAGGGGGCTGGTCCGCAGGACCTCTCCCGGCGGCGTTGGCAGTCCAATCCACGAAATCGAGTTCGTGTAGGCACAGCTGTAGCCTTCACCGCAGTTGCTCGAGCTGGAGTTCGGATCTTCGACGGCGAGCTGCAGCGACGGCAGCAGCGTCTCGCGTCCGATCCTGTCCGCGATGATCTGGTCGATCGTCGGGCTGAGCACGGTCGCGTCCGACCCGGCGGTCTTCCGCGGCTTGATGGCAGTGAGAAACGCCGCCGCCACCCAATGATCCGACCCGGTCGTGCCTTCGGGGGGCTCCGCCGATTTCGACCAGAGCCCGGTGAGCACGACCGTCTGGTTCTTCACCTTCTCGAGCGACTCGAGGACATACGGCAGCTTTTCCGGAAGCGCCCCCTCCACCTGTGGTTCCCACTGCCCGGGACCCATCCCGTGCGGGAAGAAGATCCCCATGAAGCGGCTCTTCGGGTTCGCCGCCGTCTGCGCCAGCGCCGTGTGCGCCGGCAGCATCGCGTCGAGCAGCGGAAGGCCGAGCGTGACACCAGCGCCTTTCAGGAACAGGCGGCGGGGAATGTGGCTCTTGGTGCTGATCATTTCGTTTTCCTACTCGTCGGTTCGAGGCGAAGCTTCGTTACTATTCATGGAGAAGGGCCTGCTCTTGACGATACCGAGCACCACGGCCGAGAACCGGTTGCCATTCGCCCGCGCATCGCGGGCGATGGCGCGCACGAGCGGCATGTC
>DATDHP010000404.1:0-2563 GCA_036521515.1 Vicinamibacterales bacterium | reverse complement strand
ATCGGCGCCCGCGTCGAGCGCCGCCGAGAGCAGCTTGTCCTCGTCCACCTTTCCCTTGTCGACGAAGATCTGCCCCTTCCGGCTGAACATCCAGGCGACGCTGTTCTCGGCGGCGAGGTTGCCGTTGTACTTGGCCAGCAGGTGCCGGATCTCGCCGACGGTTCGATTCTTGTTGTCGGTCAGCGTCTGGATCATCAGCGCGACGCCGCCCGGACCGTATCCCTCGTAGACGATCTCCTCGTACGAGACGCCCGGCTCTTCGCCGGTGCCGCGGCGAATGGCGCGCTCGATGTTCTCGCGCGGCATGTTGTTCGCCTTGGCCTCGTTGACGATGGTCCGGAGACGCGGGTTCATGTCCACGTCACCTCCGCCGGTGCGGGCGGCCACGGTCAATTCCTTGATGAGGCGCGTGAAGATCTTGCCGCGCTTGGCGTCGGCGGCACCCTTCTTGTGCTTGATCGTGTGCCACTTGGAATGACCTGACATGCCTAAACTCCAGAAAACACAGGGAAAAGCGACCTGCGATTCTACTACGCGCGGCGGGCCAAAATCACCCACACCTCAGCCCGCTCGTCCCACGGGCCGCCACGATAATCGCCGAGCAGCGCCGTCACCTCGAAGCCCGCATGTTCCAGCCGGCGCGCCATCTGCGGGACCGAGAGCGTCCGAAAGGTGAGCGCGAACCGATGCACGCGGCGTCCTCGGCTGGAACGCTCCGTGAACTCCTGGTCGAAGATGGTCAGGCCCCTGGCCCGATCCTGGCGGACGGTTTCCACGAGCGTCACGTGGGAGCCGGACGCTCCGCGCCGCCAGCCTTTCAGGCTGACGCGCTTGCGGTATTCCTCCCACGCCGGCAGGTCGGCGACGAGCTCCATCCCGAAGGTCCCGCCTGGCTCGAGCGCGGCGTGCACGGCCTTCAGCGCGGCTGCGAGGTCGCGCTCGCGGAGCAGAGACTGCAGGATTCCGTAGGGCGCCATCACCATCGCGAACGGCCCGCCTCCGTTTGCCGCGGAATGGGGCGGCACGCTACGGCGAGGTCTCGACGTCGCTCCGGCCTTCCCATCAGTGGCCGGAGCGAAGGCGGATGATCGGAACGGGAGCTGCCGGACGTCGCCGCGCACCAGGCGCACCCGCGACTGCAGCCTGGCGCGGCGCACGCGCTGGCGGGCGCGTGCGAGCATCGGCGCCGACCGATCGATCCCCACGAGCCGCACGCCGGCACGCCCCAACGGAATCGCCACGCGGCCGGTTCCGCATCCCAGCTCGAGCACCGGGCCGCCGGCCTGCGCCGCAAGGCTTCGCCAGAAAGGCACGTCGCGCCGTCCAAGCGTTCGCGCGTTTTCCCAGTCGTAGAAAGCTGCGTACTCGTCCCAGCCCTCGTGGCCTTCTGCCGTCGATGCAATGCTCATGTGTCTCGTTGTCGGGGCTCAGGCCTCAGGCCTGATTCCTGAGACAGCCCCGAGCCCTGAGGCCTGAGGCCTGGGGCCTACTCGGATCGCTGCCCCACCGTGGCAAACAGCATCGTGTTCTGAATCTCGATGAACGACGCCCCGGTCTGCTTCGCCTCTGACTGATATGCGTCGAGCACGACGAGGTACTCGCGCCCGAGCGCCTGAACGTGACCAACGGCCGACTGGGCGACGGCACGTTCGACCCTGGCGCGTCGATCGGCCCACACCTCCTCCGGGAGGGCGCCGAGCTGGATCTGCGACACGGGAAACGGGCGCACGTCAATCGGCTCGATGCCATGGCGCGCGAAGATCGCCGGCAGCTTCGGCCCGATGGATGGATCGGTCGTGTCGCCACGCTCGGCGGCCACTCCGGCAAAGAATTCCGCCGCCACCTGCGAGGCGCGCCGGCCCCAGGGCGTCGAGCTGTAGAAATAGCGCGCGCCATTGTCGGGCTCCACGGCCACGACACGCCCGCCGGCGACGGTCACGCGAGCGAATTCGCGGACGGCGGCGTCCACGTCGCCAACATGCTGCAACACCGCCACGCAGTAGGTCGAGTCGAACGCGGCATCCTTGAACGGCAGGCGGCATGCGTCACCCGCCGCGAACCGTGCGCGCATGTTGTGCCCGGCCGTCGCCTGCCGTGCGGCGCGCGCCTTGTCGGGCACGAGGTCGATCCCGACGAGCTGAAGCTGGGTGATGTGCCGCCGACCGATGCTGATCTCTCCCGTCCCCGCGCCGCAGCCGACGTCGAGGATGCGGTTACCGGCGCGGGGGCGCAGCGTTTCGGCGAGAAACTCGGTGAACTCATCGTTCCACCACCGCTCGCGGAGGTGTTTGAGCGTAGCGGCCGTGAGCGCGTCCATGTCGGCGGGCATCGGGGCACGATTATTTCTTCAACAATGCTCAATGCACAATGCTCAATAATCAAAGCTCAATGCTCAATGCACAAGCCTCAACTTCCAGCTTGAGGCCGTCGGCCATTGGATTGCGGCCCCGAGCCAGGACCTCGGGCCTTGAGCCTTCAGCACTGGGCATTGAGCCTTCAGCACTGGGCATTGGGCATTGGGCATTGGGCATTGAGCATTGAGCATTGGGCATTGGGCATTGGG
>DATDHP010000403.1:0-2658 GCA_036521515.1 Vicinamibacterales bacterium | reverse complement strand
GGAAGAGGCGGACCTCGATGACCTCTCGCGGCTCGCCGATATCCGCGAACTGGTCGACTCGCCCGCGCATCCCGGCTGCTACGAGCTGGACCTCTATGTAACGGCCGGCACCGGCATCGACCGCGAACTGGAGACTAACGTCGGGGTTCTTATCCGCGACGGCGTCGTCGTCGGCGCGAGCGCGAACGGCCGGCGGCTCGTGGCTATCAAGCGCGAGATCGGCTTTCCGCTCGCGCCGTGGGACGGCTTCGACGGCGGCGACGAGGAGGTGCAGCAGTGACGACGTCCATCATCACGATCGAGAAGGACTGGGACGGAAACGTCTGCGAGACCGAAGGCGCGAACGGTCGCACCTACGTCAGCCACGGACGCTGGCAGTGGACGGTCATCGCGAACGACGTCGCCGACCGCGCCTTCGACACACTCCGCGAGGCGCGCGAGTACGCGCGCGAGCGGTACGGCGTCGAGGCGAGGAGGGTCCGCTAATGGCTCCAATCGCGACGCCTGACACGACGACGTATCTTCTCCGCGACATCGACGCTGACCTCTGGGCGCGCTTTAAGGCGCGCTCGGAGGAGGACGGCATGGCGATGCGAACGCTCATCCTTCGACTCGTCGCGGCGTATGCCGATGACGAGATCGACCTTCCGGCGCGCAAGTCGCGACGCCGGTCCCGGTAACCCGACAACCGAAAGATTCAGGCCATGACACTGAACGAACTTATCGAGACCCTCCAGGATCTTGCGGAGGACCACGGCGGCGACGTCGAGGTCCGGCTCGCGCAGCAACCGCGCTGGCCGTTCGAGTACAGCATCGGCGAGGTCGCCGTCGCGAACGCGATGGACGATGCCGACGAGGATGACGACGAGGAGGAGGACGCGACCGACGATCCGGACGCCGCCGCCGTGGTCTACATCGGCGAAGGCCGGCAGCTCGGCTATCTCGGCGGCGTGGCGACGCGCGCGCTCGGCTGGGGGCGACGCTGATGGCGACCGCGACCTGCGTGAAGTGCCTCCGCTCGACGCCGACGCATCGGCTGTATGCCGTCGGCGACCGCTACGTCTGTGACCGACGAGAGTGCCTCGAAGCCGCGCTCCGTCAGCTCGGTGTGCCGACGTCACATCTCGACGCCGTCATCGCGCAGTTCGCGAAGGCGGTGCGGTGATGACGCCAGCACAGCGACGCCTGCTCGGTGTGATTCGCGCGTATGGCGACGCCGCCGAGTACTGGCCGGTCGTAAACGACTGGGTCCGCGATGCGGGACCGGCGCGCTCGCTCGCGCTGCGGAACATCAACGCCACCGTCGCGGCGTTGATTCGCGACGGGTACGTGACGATCGACGATGACGGGTTCTTCCATCTCACAGAGGAGGTGCGCTGATGACGCGCGCGTTCTCGCTCGGCCAACTCCCGCGCGAATCGGCTAAATCTCCGATTCGCGCGCAGTGTTGTCAGTGGAAGGGTTCTCGCGTCACTCCTTGTCTGGTTCTGTCTAGAAGAACGTCGAGCGCACTGTTGCGTATCGCGTTCGTATCTGTCCCTTCGGTTCTTCGAATCTATCGGTAGAAGGTCTCTCGCGTCACTTCCTGTCTGATTCTGTCTAGAAGGTCGAGCGCACGGTTGCGTGTGATCCGCATCTCACGCGTCGGCCGTCGGCGAAGTAAATAATCGAGTTTCGCCCTGTGAATTCAGCTTGTATCTCGTGACGGTGCGGTCAACAATGCGCCGGTTACTGGGATGTCATTCATGTCTGAAATCACCAGAGGGAAGGACGGATGCCGCTGTTGTTCGCGCTCGCGTCGACACTGAATGCGTGGCCGCTCTGGTATCAGAGACAGTGCTGCGCCGCGCTCCGGGCGCTCGTCGTCCGACACGGCGGAACCGTTCCGCCGATTAAACCGGTACGGTCGTTCGCTTCCGAATTACGCGCGTTGTTGTGGGCGCTGCCGGAGAGCGTCGCGCGCGTGTGGGCACAGACTCTGCGTGAAATCGCGCATCAGCCGGCCGCAGGCTGGCATGAGAGAGGACATCGGCGAGTCCGCGTGGCGGCCCGGCGAGGAGTCGCGCGGTCGCTTCGATTTGCGCCTCGAATAAGCGCCGGAGCTGGAGACGGGCGGCGACGCGGCCGAGCTGAAGCCAGCGTTCGTCATCCGCTGTGAGATCGACGAGCGCGCCGCTCGACGGCAACGAGAGCACGAGCGTCTTGCCCCCGCGCAGCGCGTCATAGGGATCGACGACATCGCGGAGCAAGGTGGCGGGCGCACAGCCGAGCGCGGCGGCGATCTTGACGATCGTATGCGGATCGGGCAGATGTCCGCTGCGCTCCCAGTAGCTGACCGGCGTCGGTCGCGAGAAGCCGAGCCGCGCGGCCAGCTCGCTCTGCGTGAGGGGGCCGGTCGGCGGGCGACGTTTGCGATGGCGCGCCGCGAGTTCCTCCGGCGTCATGGGGACGGTGAGGCGCACATCGCGCACGTTGGCGCCAAACGATCGGAGCGGACGAGGTAGCTTCGGCATGAAGGGTCCGACGCGAAACGTGTATCTGTGATAACTGCAGGTTCAAAGAAAACCGGTATAGGTGAAGTATAGCCATAACGACGACGGAAATCATATGTATGGCTAGCGAACGCTAGCGTATGACCACTTAATCCCGCCATCCCCC
>DATDHP010000402.1:0-1781 GCA_036521515.1 Vicinamibacterales bacterium | reverse complement strand
CTGCTGGTGCTCGGCGCCGGCCGCAACGCCATTCGCCTGTCGCCGGCGCTGGTGTTGACGAAGGAGCAGGCCGACACGGCGGTCAGCATTCTCGACCAGGCCCTGGCGGCTGTCTCGAATTGAACCCGCCGTTGCCACTCGTGGGGGCCGGCTTCCCGCCTCCGCCGAAGGCTTCGGCGAGGCTCGCCGAAGCGCGCGTGCAAGTGCGTTCCGCGCGAAGGCGGCAGCCGGCCCGAAGGCTCCAGCCGGCCCGGATCATGCGATCACATCCGCGATGGCAAAGGATGCCCGCCAATCCCTTGGAAAACAGGGGGAAGATCTGGCATGTGCGGAGCTTCGTCGCCGTGGCTATGAACTTCTTGATCGCCGGTACCGCACGCGCTATGGAGAAATTGACATCGTCGCCCGCCACCGTGGCGCGATCGTCTTCGTGGAGGTCAAGGCCAGGGGGACGGAGGATTTTGGCGGTGCGGCAGCGGCCGTGACCGGCTCGAAGCAGCGCCGGATTGGCCAGATGGCGGTAGACTTCCTGTCGCGGCGCCGCCTTACCGCTCAACCCTGCCGTTTCGACGTCGTTGCGGTCTCGTTCGATCAGGGCCAGCCGCGCGTTGACGTATACGAGAACGCTTTCGACATCACGTAATGTCCGAGCTGCGCAAAGATCCCGTTACCGGCCGCTGGGTGATCATCTCGACGGAACGCCGGAAGCGCCCGACCGATTTCCGTGTCGAGCCGGTGCACATCTCGGCCGACTCCGCCGCCGCGTGTCCCTTCTGCGAAGGCCACGAGCACATGACGACGCGCGAGCTCCTGGCGCACCGGGACGGCACGGCCCCCAACGGGCCCGGCTGGAAGCTGCGCGTGGTGCCGAACCAGTTCCCCGTCCTGCGTGTCGAGGGGAGCCTGGATCGCCAGGGCGAGGGGCTGTTCGACAAGATGAACGGCATCGGCGCCCACGAGGTGATCATCGAGACGCCGCGCCACGACGCCACCCTGGCGACGATGAGCGACGCGGCGATCGAGGACGTGCTGTGGGCGTTCCGCGAGCGCGTGCAGGATTTGAAGCGCGATCGGCGGTTTCGTTACATCATCGTCTTCAAGAATCATGGCGCCGCGGCGGGCGCGTCGCTCGAGCATTCGCACTCGCAGATGATCGCGCTGCCGATCGTGCCGCGCGAGGTGCGCGACGAAGTGGACGGCGCGCGCGCCCACTACCAGGCCAAGGAACGCTGTGTGTTCTGCGACATCGTGCGTCAGGAGATGGGGGACACCAGGCGGTTGATCACCGAAAACGCGGACATGGTGGCGACGGCGCCGTATGCGCCGCGCTTTCCGTTCGAGACCTGGATCCTGCCGCGCCGGCACCAGTCGCACTTCGAGGACGCGCCGCGGCACGAGTACGCGTCACTTGCGCGGCTGCTCGGCGACATCCTGCGCCGGATGAACAAGGCGCTGTGCGACCCGCCGTACAACCTGTTGATCCACAGCGCGCCGTTCGTGGAGCCGGCGACGGAGTACTACCACTGGCACGTCGAGATCATCCCGAAGCTGACGAAGGTGGCCGGCTTCGAGTGGGCGACCGGGTTTTACCTGAATCCCACTTCGCCCGAGGAAGCCGCGGCCGTCCTGCGGAGCGTACGCGCCTGATCTTCCGGCTAAAGCCGGAAGCCACGAATGATTGGGGATCCTCGATACTTGTGGCTTCCGCCTTCAGGCGGAAGATCCATCAGAACCGATAGCCGAACGTCAGTGCGAACGTCGTGTCCGTGTTCCTCGTCCCA
>DATDHP010000401.1:0-4991 GCA_036521515.1 Vicinamibacterales bacterium | reverse complement strand
CCACTCCGCCCTGGAGGATGTTTCGTCGACCGTGTGACCGAGCGCGATCGAGTGAGGGACCTTCGCCATGGCCGAGGCGAAGTCGAGATCGGCGGGGGCATCGAACACAGGATTGCCGCCGAGGACGACGAGCGTCTCGATCGCGCCGGCGTTCATCGCGGAGACGAGCGCGGCCAGCGAGCTCACGCTCGGCAGCGCCGCGTCCCTCGTCTCGTGGTAGGTGACCGTCGTGCCCGTGTTGCCGAGATGCGCGTTCAGCGCGCACACTGCGGCGTGGACGCCCGCGGGCTGGCGCTCCCCCGCGACAATCAACCCCTTCCCGCGGTTCGCCAGAAGATCCTTCGCTACGGCGTCGATCCAGCGCTGGTCGATACCGGGGCCAACCGCTCCCGCCTGGCTGGAGGCCCCGGGCGCACCGAGGCGAGCCGCGAGCGCCGCCAGAAACGCGGCGATCTGCCGGCTCTCGAGACGGAGCCGGTGATCCGCCATCGCTCCCGTCAGCGAGTAGACGCCTTCGACGGCGTAGAGCCGGTTCATCGCGCCACCCGAGGCGCCCGCACGCCTTCCGTCAGCGAAGCCGCGCGTGTGACGGATCGTCTCCGGATCGGTGAGCAGCGGATCGGCGTCGAGGCTGAGAATCACCGCGGCTCGATCGAGCCGGAGCATGAGATCGACCTCGCGCCCCGTGGCCTGGCGCAGACCGGCGAGCCGGTTCTCGTCGCTGACGGCGTCGTAGGTCGCCCACTGCAACTTCGGGTAGCGGGCACGGAGCTCGGCAGCCAGGCGTGCCAGGGTGGGGGAGGAGAAGGACTCGGCGAGGACCGCGAGGCCGGCGCCGCCATTCGCGGCGTGAGCCTTGGACAGCTCCCCCCAGGCCGTCACGAAATCGCTCCAGGATCTCGGCTCCTCTTTCAGCCTGACCGCTTGCGAGCGGTCAGGATCGTAGAGGCCGAGCACCGACGCCTGCACGCGCGAGCTCGAGGCCCCGAGCGTTGAGGGGTGCGAGGGGTTTCCCTCGATCTTGGTGGGGCGCCCTTCATGGCTCTCGACGATCAGCCCGTAGGCGCTCCGTCGGAACGGCATGGTCGTCGCGTAGTAGCGGGGGATCCCAGGGACGATCTCCTCGGGGGCGGCCACATAGGGGACGATCTCTTCGACCGGGCGCCGGCATCCTGCGAGCCCCGCAAGCGACAGCGAGGCGCCCAGGAGCATGACCATCTCGCGCCGCGTGATCCCTTCGGGAAGCTCAGACGCGCCCTCCGGGAACTCCCGCTCGAGAGAGGTGCGGAATTCGGGGCGTTCCTCGATCTGCGCGAGACTGCGCCAATACGTTCGACTCACCGGTGGCACCCCGAACAGTCAGTCGGCGGATTGACCGGTCGTTCGCGTGCGAGCTGCTCCGCGAGCAGTTGGACGTCCCGCGGAGGGGTCCACCTCATGTTGGTGACCTCTGAGATGGGGCGTCTGTGGGGACCGGGGTTGCGGTGGCAGTCGAGGCACCAGCTCATACTGAGGGGCGTCATCTGGGTGACCGTTTCCATCTCGTCGATGCGGCCGTGGCAGCTGACGCAGCCGATCCCGGCCGCCACGTGCACGTGGTGGGCGAAATAGGCGTAATCGGGAAGTTTGTGGACGCGAATCCAGCGCATCGGGCGGCCGCTCTGGGCGCTGTCCCGAATCGGTGCGAGCGCCTCGCTGTCCCTCCTGACGGTCTGATGGCAGTTCATGCAGGTCTGCGAGGGCGGGACGTTCACGACGGGAGAAATCTCGACCGAGGCGTGACAGTATCGGCAATCGAGACCAAGCTCGCCGACGTGCAGCCTGTGGCTGTACGGGACGGGCTGCACGGGACGGTAGCCCACGTCTGTGTACCAGGGGGAAAAGTAGTACCAGACGCCCCCGATCGCGAGCGTCAGACCGAGGCTGCCCGCGATGGCAGTCACGATCGGGAGCTTGTTCCACCAAGGGGGGAAGATCTGGGCCAATGGCTACGACTCCGGGGCGCAGGAAAACAGTTGCCCCGGCCGCAAGTCCACCATGGAACTGTGATGCCGCACCGCGCGCCCCCAGCGAATTGGTCGGAGGACCCGGAAACCTGTCGATCGAGGCCGAATCTTATCCACGAACTGGGACAGGGTCAAGCGCGCCGCGCCGGTGGTAAATACGTCATGGATGCCTTCTTTGGTGCGCCGACCGGCCGTGGATCTAGTCGGCAGTGGGCAGTCGACAGAGGGCAGTCGGGATCGTGCTCACTGCCCACTGCCCACTGATATTCTGTTCCTCGTGGCACTCCTCTCTGAGCAGGACCGTGAGACGCTCCGGAAGCGCCTCGCCGAGATCGTGCATCCCGTCACGCTCCTGTTCTTCACGCAGACGATTGGCAGTCCCGAAACCGCCGCGATGACGAAGCAGATCCTCGACGAGCTTGCGGCGCTGAGCGAGAAGGTCACCGTCGAGGAAGTGAATTTCGTGCTGGAGAAGGAGCGGGCAGCGCAGCACGGCATCGAAGGCGTCCCGGCGATCGCGCTGCTGCGCAACGGCGAGGACACGCGCATGCGCTTCCTCGGCGCGCCGGCGGGCCATGAGTTCATGTCGCTCATCGAAGCGGTCATCCTCGCCGGCGGCACGGATTCGGGGTTGACCGAGCAAAGCAAGCAGCTGGTGGCCGAGCACGTGACCGGTCCAATCGACATCAGGGTCTTCGTGACGCCGACGTGCCCGCACTGCCCGCGTGCCGTCACGCTCGCGCACAGGCTTGCGGTCGAGAGCCCGCACATCCGCGCCGCGTGCGTCGAGGCGACAGCGTTCATCGACCTCTCCCGCAAGTACCGCGTCACGGGCGTGCCCAAGACGGTGGTCAACGACACCGTCGAGATCCTCGGCGCCGTTCCCGAGGACGCCTTCGTCCGCAGCGTCGTGCTGCCGCCTGGCTCCGACGGCCAGGCACCCGACTGAGGGCCACGCCGATTACCTGCCCGTCGTGCCGAGGGGCCGGCCGCAATACCGCTGCGTGCCGCCTGGCACTCCCTGCTCGCCGTACTTCTCACGATATTCCGGCGACGCCATGATCTGGTCGATAGCGGCCTCGAAGCCGGATTCGCGAGCAACGCGCGTGAACTGCGCGAGGCCCTGTGGATCCGCATCGCGGCCGAGCAGGTGGCGATACAGCATGCGGACCGGAGCTTCGTAGGGCGACGTCCCCTGTGCCGGCACGGTGCGCCCGAACCGCTCGCGATATTCGGAGCTCGTGACGATCGTCGTCGCGACGGCCTGCGGCCCCTCGCGCTGCAGCCGTTGCGTGAAGTGCGCGACGTCCCCCTCCGATGGGTCGCGACCGAGCAGCCGGCGATACATCGCCACAACCGCCGTCTCCGGCGCTTGCGACTGCACTTCTTCCGCCGCAAACGCAATGGCCGCGTCGTCGAGGGTCTGCCGCCCTTCGGCGAGGTTCCGCGCGACGCTCTGCACCTGCTCGCGCTGCGGCGCGGCATTGCGGACCTGGCGGAATGTCGACTCGACGACCGGTTCCCATAATCGGGCCCGATGCTCGGGCGACGCGGCCAGTTCGGCCACGAGCTGCCGTACCGTCGCGTGTCCGCTGGCGAGCTGCTGCACGAACTCGCTGCTGGCGCGGTCCGGTTCGCGTTCGAGAATCTGACGGTACACGCGGTCCACGATTTCTCCTGCGTTGCTGGTGCACGACTGCGCCCTGGCCGGAACGGCGGGGACGAGAAGAATCGTGGCGAGAACCACGCTTGCGCGCCACATGTGCGACCTCCTTCGGGCGAGCCCATCCGCAGGCACACGCCAAGGGGGATCGCGGCATTATTCGTGCCCAGCGGTGAAATTCAGTTTCGTTAGCGGGTGTCTCTGAGCGTTTCACGCCGCTGGTCGCCGCCTGCCGTTGGCGCTCCGCGCTGATTTCATTAACTCGCTGTGTTTACTGGTTTTAGCGCCGCGGCGCGGAAACGCGGGCCTTCGGCACGGTCGTTGCCCTTGCCTAGGACTTACCAGTGGATCCACTACACGAAATCGGAACCGACGTGGAACAGGAAGCCGCGTGGGGAGACGTTCCGCTGAACTTCGACTCTGCAGGCGGTCCTGACACGCCGGTGCACCCCGCCGTGCACAAGGCGGAAATCGAGCTCCTCAAGGTGTGGGCCGAAGCGGATCTCGAGGCGGCGGTCGCACGCACGAAGGCGGAGGCCGAGGCGCAGCGCGAGGTGGAGCTGGCGCGCATCCGGAGCGAAGCTGACGCGCTCCGTGAAGAAGCCGTTGTCCAAGCCAGGGAAGCGGCTGCCGCTGACGCGCTCGCCGCTCTCGAGGCGGAACTGGAGCGCGTGCGCCGCGAGGCGACGACGGCCCTCGAGGAAGAGCTCGCGCGGACGCGGGCAGAGGCCGAACAGGCACGCGAGGCGGATCTCGAACGTCTGAAGATGGACGCGGACTCGCTCCGCGACGCCGACGTGGAGGAAGCACGCAAGGCTGCCGAAGGGGCGGCCGCGCGCGCGCTCGAAGAAGAAGTCGTCCGCGTCCGGGCGGAAGCCGACGCGAGGCTCGCCCACGAAGTCGAGCGGGTGCGGCGCGAAAGCGAACAGGCGCTCGCGGCAAGACAGGAGGCGCAGCTTCAGGCCGAACGCCTCCGCGCGGACGCAGCGGCACGTGCGCTCGAAGACGAGGTCGCCCGCGTCAGGCGCGAGGCCGACGAGAAGCTCGCGGCGGAGCTCGAACGCGTCCGGCGCGAGGCCGAAGAGGCGCGCCTTGCCTTGTTACGCGCCGAAGGCGCGGCC
The DNA here is from genome assembly GCA_036521515.1 of Vicinamibacterales bacterium. GTDB lineage: Bacteria > Acidobacteriota > Vicinamibacteria > Vicinamibacterales > UBA2999 > Gp6-AA40. Next base: position 201 of record DATDHP010000401.1, on the reverse strand, counting down.
GCCGAAGCGCTGGATGCCGCGGCGCGCGAAGCACGGGCGGCGGTCGAGGGCGAGGCGCGTGCGGCGCGTGAGGCGGAGCTCGCACGAGTACGCGACGAGGCGGAGCGGACGCTGGCCGAAGAAGCCGCCCGCATCAAGCGCGAGGCCGACGAAAAGCTCGAATTCGAGCTGGCGAGAGTGCGGCGCGAGGCGGAGGAGGCA
>DATDHP010000400.1:0-5090 GCA_036521515.1 Vicinamibacterales bacterium | reverse complement strand
CGTCGAGCATCGACACCGCACGCCGCATGGCCACCGACTTCCAGATTCCGGTCGCCGAGATTTGGGCCTACAGCGCGTTCGGCGACCAGATGCGGTTCACGCTCGTGCACCGATCCGCGGCGGCCGAGGCCAAGCCCGTGCCGCGGTCCGCGGCGCCCGCGGAACCGAAGCCGCGCCCCGCGGCGCCCGCCAAGCCGCCCGCAGCGGCGCGCCCGGCTGCGACGCCTGCCCGGGCGGCGGCAACGCCCGCGCGTGCCGGTAGTGCGAACGGACGCGCCCGCGGCGCGCGCCCGGCGACGACTCGGGCGGCTCGCCGGACCGCCTCGGCGGCCAAGACCCCTCGAAAAGCGGCAGCACCGGCCCGCAGCGGTGCGAAGGCGCCCGCCGGGCGGCGGGCTGCCGCCAAGAAGGCGGCCGCGCGCGCGCAGAAACGCAAGTAGCGCCGCCGTGCCTTTCCTGCGCGTCATTCGCGACAAACGCGGATACGAGACCACGTATCTGATGCATTGGTACCGCGAGGGCAATCGCCAGCGGTCGCGCATCCTGTATGTCTTCCGCACCCCGGGCGGCGTGCGCGTGGGACGCGAGGCGCTCGAGCCCGCGATCCTCCGCGAGATCGAGAGCGAGTATCCCGAGATCGACTTCGACTGGCCGGCCGTGGTCGAGAACCAGCAGGTCGTCGAGACGAGTCCGGAGCCGCGCCGGCCGCACAAGCGGCGCCGAGCGGAAGACGAGGGGGACATCGCGCCCGCTCCTGCCCCCGTTGCGGCAAAGCCGGTCGGCCCGGACGCCGCGCCGCCGTCTCCAGCACGCCCGTCGATTCCGTCGGTCATCGAGGGCACGACGCCCGACGAACAAATCGAGTTCCTGGCGCACTGGTATCCGCTGATTCGCGAGCGCATCCCGCAACGCACGCCGGACCCCGTGCGCCGGGAGACGCTCCTCGCGCTGGTGGAGCGGCTGAACCCGGCGATGTGGACCGACGCCGATCAGATCACGACCGGCCTGCAGCAGGCCTCCGAGGCGCTCGAGCGGCTGGCCAGAGTGTTCGCGAAGCGCCGGCGCCGTGCCCGCCGGCCGCGCAAGCCGGATCAGTCGCCCGGCGGATTGGATCCCCCATCCCCACCCGACACGTCCGCCCCGGACGGGTAGCGATGGACTGGCTCGCCGCGGTCGTCCTTCGACTCGCGGAGCTGGGTCCGTGGGCGCCGCTCATCTTCATGGCGTTGTACGTCGCCGCCGCAGTCACGCTGGCGCCGGCGTTCCTCCTGACGGTGGCTGCCGGTGCGCTCTTTGGCGTCTGGCTCGGGACGTTGTATGTCTTCATCGGCGCGTCGCTCGGCGCGTCGGCGGCCTATGCGGTGTCCGTGCGTCTCACGCGACTGCCGTTTCTCTCGTGGCTCGACAGCGACTCGCGCGTGCTCATCGTGCGCCAGGCCGTGGCCGGCGAAGGTGCCTGGATTCAGTTCCTGCTGCGCCTCTCTCCGCTGGTGCCGTACAACCTGCTCAATTACGCGCTGGGGTTGAGCCACGTGCGCTACCGGGATTTCGTGGTGGCGCTGGTCGGCATGCTGCCCGCGATCGTGATGTACACCTACTACGGCAAGGTTGTCGGCGACGTCGCCACGCTCGCCGCCGGGATCGCGCCGCCGCGCGGAGTGGAGTATTACACCCTGCTCACGGTCGGTCTCGTGACCACCGTGCTCGCGACGACGCTCATCACTCGCGCGGCGAGGCGGGCCGTCGAACAGCAGAAGCGAATGGCACACGGCTCGACAAAATGAACAGTGAACGTGTCGTTCTCGCTTCTCGGTTCTGCCTTCTCGGTTCGTGCTCAGGTTCGGCGTTCAGTTCGCGGTTCTCGCTTCTCGGTTCAACGACACGGGGCCGCCACGGTCAGGTCCGCCCAAGCCTGACCGCGGCGGCCCGGTCCAGGAACCATTCGACGCGATCGTCGGCGTTTCTCAGCAGGTGCACGGGCCAGCGTGTCACGTTGGTAGGGAGCTCCAGCGCAGCATGGACGGCCGCGGCTTTCTTTTCTCCAGACACGAGCATCATGATCGCGCGCGCGTCCAGCAGGGCGCGCGGCGTCAGCGTGATGCGCCAGGCGTTCAGGTGCGGCGCCCACACGGCCGCCACCCGAACGGGGCCTGACCCCGTCGTGGGGTCTGACGCCACCAGCGGGCTCCCGGGAAAGATCGAGGCGATGTGGCCGTCTTCGCCGAGGCCGAGCAGCATCACGTCGAAGGCCTGATCCCGGCGTGCCGCGCGCGCGAAGCCCTCAGGCAGCTCTACTTCGTACGCGCGTGCCGCGTCGCGCGCGTCCGGCAGCTCGCCGCACATCCGGTGCACCTGCTCGGACGGTACCGGCACACGGTCGATCAGCGCGCGCGCGGCCATCCCGTAGTTGCTGTCAGGATGATCGGGCGGCACGTGCCGCTCGTCGCCCCAGAACAGGTGGACGAGCTGCCAGGTGATGCGGTCGCGCCACGGACGCGCGGGGTCGGCCAGGAGGCGATACAGGCGTTCCGGCGTGTGGCCCCCTGTGAGGCAGATCGTGGCGCCCCGAACGACCTGCGCCGCGCGCTCGACGAGCATCGCGATCCGTTCGGCAGCAGCTTCGGCGAGCGTGACCTCGCTGTCGAGCACATTCACGGCCGCCATTCGCGCCCGTCCTGCTCGATCAGCAGATCGCCTTCAGCCGGTCCCCAGGCGGCCGGTTCGTAGACGGGAAGCGGCGACGTGGTGTCCTTCGCCCACGCATCGAGTATCGGCTGCACCGCCTGCCACCCGGCCTCGACCATGTCCATGCGGTGGAAGAGCATCTGGTCTCCGGTCATCGCGTCGAACAACAGCGTCTCGTACCCGGTCGTGGGCTCGACCTCGAAGTGCCGCTCGTAGCTGAACTCCATGTTGACCGTCTCGAGCCGCTCGAGGGGGCCCGGCACCTTCGCGTCGAAGGACAGGCAGATGGATTCCTCCGGCTGAATTCGCAGCATCAGCAGGTTCGGGTTGGTGCACGCCACGGACGTCTCGCGGAAGAGCGTGAACGGCGCCGGCTTGAACTGCACGGCGATCTCGGTCAGGCGGCGGGGCAGCCGCTTGCCGGTCCGCAGGTAGAACGGAACGCCGGCCCACCGCCAGTTGTCGATGAGGAGCTTGAGCGCGACGGACGTTTCGGTCCGCGATGTCGGCGACACGTCGGGCTCGGCACGGTACCCGGCGTATTGTCCGCGCACGGCGCAGCGCCGGACGGTGTTGGCATCGAGAGGCGTCACGGCGTGCAGCACCTTCACCTTCTCGTCACGCACATCGTCGGCGCGAAACGAGATCGGCGGCTCCATCGCGACCAGCGTGAGCAGCTGGAACATGTGGTTCTGCACCATGTCGCGCAGCGCCCCGGCGCGGTCGTAGTAGGCGCCGCGGTTTTCCACGCCGCCCTCTTCGGCGACGGTCATCTGCACGTGGTCCACGTAGCGGCGGTTCCAGGTCGGCTCGAAGATGCCGTTGGCGAACCGGAACGCCATGATGTTCTGGACGGTTTCCTTCCCCAGGTAGTGATCGATCCTGTAGATCTGTGACTCGCGGAGGCCGGCCGCCGAGAGCTCCGCATTGAGCGCGCGCGCGCTGGCGAGGTCGTAGCCGAACGGCTTCTCGATGATCACGCGCCGCCAGCCTTCGTCCTCGCGCGTCAATCCCGCGTCCGCGAGCTGCTTGACGACGGTGGCGAACAGGTCGGGCGGAATAGCCAGGTAGAACAGGTAGTTCGGCGGCGTGCGTTGCTTCGGGCGGATCTCTTCGAGCGTCCGCCGCAGCTCGGCGTACAGCGACGGATTGTCGAACTCACCGGAGACGTAGTGCAGCCGCTCCTCGATCCGCTTCCACTTGTCGGGGTCGAGCGGCTCACCTTCGGCGGCGCGCACGCGCTCGCGCATCCGCGCGCGAAACGACCCGGCATCGATCCGCGGGCGCGCCACCCCGAGGACGGCGAACTGGTCGGGGAGGTGCCGGGACTCGGCCAGGTTGTAGATAGCGGGGAGAAGCTTCCTGCGCGTCAGGTCGCCCGACGCGCCGAAGATCACGAACACGCACGACTCAGCGCGGGGGCTCGACATGACCGCCGAATTGCGCGCGCAGCGCCGACAGCAGCTTCTCTGCGAAGGTGTGACACACCACCACCTGGTGACCGCCGGCGATCAGGCGGCGCGCCATGTTCCCACCCATCCGCCCGAGACCGATGAGACCGAGCTGCATTACCCCTCGTCTATCTTTCTCACCCGCGCGACGTGGCGTCCCCCTTCGAACTCGGTCACGAGCCAGACCCGCACAATGGCGAGCGCTTCCGCCTCGCTGATCGTCCGCTGGCCGAGCGCGAGCGCGTTGGCGTCGTTGTGCGCGCGGTTCCAGACGGCGACCTGCTCGTTCCAGCAGAGGCCGCAGCGGACCCCGCGCACCCGGTTCGCAACGATGGCTTCGCCGTTGCCTGAGCCGCCGAGGACGATTCCGCGATCGAACTCCCCGGCGGCGACGGCCACCGCCACGGGGCGGACGAAGTCCGGATAGTCGCATGGTTCGTCAGAATGGGTGCCGAAGTCGTGAACGGCATGCCCCTCGGCGAGAAGCATCGCCTCGATGGCCTCTTTGTAGGCGAAACCGGCGTGGTCGGAGCCCAGCGCTAGGCGGAATCGGCGCGTCACGGAACTTTACTATACGTCCTGCTATACTCTGCCCATGCGAAAGACTGCCAAGTTCTTGCATGCTGGAGCATTGGCGCTCCTGATGGCCGTGGGCGCCGCAGCACAGCAGCCGCCGCAGGCCCCTCAGCAGCCGCCACAGGCCTCGCCCCAGCAACCCACGTTCCGCGTCAGCGTCGATCTCGTCACGACCGACGTCATCGTCCGCGACAACCGCGACCAGTTCGTGGCGGACCTGAAGGCGGGTGAGTTCGAGGTCTTCGAGGACGGCGTCAAGCAGGAGATCGTGTCGCTCGTGCTGACGCATGGCGGACGCGTCTTCAATGTGCAGGCGCCGCCGCCGCCGCCGGCGCAGGAAGGCATCATCCTGCCGCCGAGCCGGCCGACCAACGACGC
>DATDHP010000399.1:0-15188 GCA_036521515.1 Vicinamibacterales bacterium | reverse complement strand
CGGATGCGCCGCTTCGCCTCGCCGAGGTCATGATTGTCGAGGTTGATGTTCAGCAAATCGATATACCACGGCAGCTTGACGCTCTCGAGTACATACGTCTCTGCGATCTCGCGTGCGATGGGCAGCGTGGTGTCCTTCGAGTTGTCATGCACGTCGCGGTTGCTCGCCCGGCGCAGCTTCGCGTACTCCTCTTCAAGCAGCCGCTTGAACAACTCCGGCGTAAACGCGTCGCCCGCCTCCACGCCGATGGCGGGGTCGTCCTCCGTCAAGACCGCCTTCTTGTGCAGCCACTCCCACAGGATGCTCAGCCGGATTTCGCCCGTGGCCATGTCTTCCATCAGGTACAGCACGTCGTCATCGCCGAAGAAATCGGCGGGCTTGAGCGCGGCGGCCTGAAAGCCCTGACCGAACGCGTTGCCGTACTGCAGCGCCACGCTGAGGAGATTCCTCGCGCCACGAATCGTTCTCGGCGCCGGCTCGAGCAGCAAGAGGCCGGCGGCATCCTCGTCTGTGTGCGTGAGCGGCGGGAACTTCCGGCCCGCCTGGTTCGCCTCGCCGACCTTCTCCCATACCGGCCGCACGATGTGCACCATCTTCCAGTGCGCCACCCATTTGCCGGCGGCGCCTTCGCGCTGCTCGCGTTCGGCGCCGGCAATCGCCTTCGCCATGCTGCTGGCGACCCCACGCTCGGAGCCAACGGGAATGTTCGGCTCCATCCCGCCCTGCCACAGGGCGTATCGGCCGTTCTTGTCAGGCGTGCTGCAGCAGCGGCGCACGCGGTCCTCGTAAATCCGCATGTAGCCGTAGGTCATCGTGATCGATTCGATGTTCGGGTTCACGAAGTCCGGATCCCAGGTGTACGCATCCGACACGCTGTTGATGTAATCCCAGCGTCCTGTGTTGTACCCGATGAAGTGCGGTCCGAACACCGCCCGGACCTCCATCAACTGGAAGCACAGCTCGACCTGCTCCACCAGCACGTACACCTTGATTGTTCCCACCGGGAGCCCGAGGTGCTGCTCGAGCGCCACCATCATCTCGTTCCAGACCTCGGCATCGTCGGTGGTCTGGACCTTCGGCAGGTAAAGGGCGATGGACGACCCGGCGGCCCCCAGCACCTTGTGGTTGTTGACGACGAAGGTGGCGAGATCGACGGCGGACGCGGAGAAGCCGGCTCCGTCGGCATGCTCGACGTGGCGATCGTCGAGGTGAAGGCCGCGCGGCCGGAACATCCTGGTCGTGAAGTCGAGCTGCTTCTTCCAGTCGTCGATGATGCGGCGCCCGAGGAACCCTTCGGCCCAGCGGTTCATCTCATCCGCCACCTTCTCGGCGGCGCGCATGAAGACAGGGTCGCGCGCGAAGGCAAGCTTCAGGTTCCGCTGGTTATCGAGCGACATCGTCGAGATCTGGCCGAGCGCGTCCTCACCGTCGAACATCCAGCCGTCGGCGCCGGAGAGCAGGGCGTAGGCGATGTTGCGGATGCTGGCGTCGATGGGAGCGTGGGGCTTGGCACCCGGTCCGGTCCCCTGCATCCATTGGCGCTGCAGGTCGTGCGGGATCTCGCTGCCCTCGAATTTCCCGGCCCTCGCGTCGGCCACTTTGATGCCGGTGCGGCCTATGTACGACTCGGGAGGGAGAAACCCGATCGGCTGGCGGTCGCGCGCGCGTCTGGCGCGGCGCTCGATACGGGCGGTCATCGCCGCCCGGCGGTTTACGTCGAGGGGCGCCAGCACTTCGAGGGCCGACAGCACCTCAGGCGTGAACACGTCGTCGTAGAGGCGCTTGAGGTCTCCGCGAATACGAATCTGGCTCATTCAGGCATTCCTTTTCAGAAGAGAAGGAATATACCTCAATCCTCTCGAACGGTCCGAGCGGCGAACGAGCCGGACGGTCTAGAATCGTTGATTTCGACGAAGGAGACACCGATGGCGAATGCATACGGGGCCCCGATCAGTCTGGAGAACGCCAAGAAGGCGGCAGGGCCGGCCCTGGCCGAGGCGCGGAAGCAGGGGTGGTCGATGGCGGTGGCCGTCGTCGATACTGCGGGGACCCTCGTGTACTTCGAGAAGATGGACGACACGCAGAACGGCAGCGCCCGGGTGTGCATTGCCAAGGCGCGGTCGGCGGCGCTGTTCAAGCGCCCGACGAAGGATTTCCAGGATACGCTGGCCGCCGGCGGCGAGGGCCTGCGCGTGCTGCGCCTCGAAGGCGCGATGCCGGTCGAGGGCGGCGTGCTGCTCATGGTCGACGGCACGATTGCCGGCGCCATCGGTCTGTCCGGCGGCACCAGCGCGCAGGACGGCCAGTGCGCCCGGGCGGGCGCCGCCGCCCTTCAATAGGCGGCGCGTGTGGTTCGCGCTTCTGCGTACTCGCTTCTCAAAGTTCGTGTTCATGTTCGTGGTTCCTTTGACGATTCGGGGTTCAAGGTTCGGAGTTCGGCCGACGGGCGCAGACGTGCGAATCACCCGCCGAACCCGAACCTGGAACCGAGAACGGAGAACCGAGAACTGAACCCCGAACCTGAACACGAACCGAGAAGCGAGAAGCGAGAAGCGTGAACGACAGATTACAGTCCCCGTCCAAACATCAAGTAGCAGATGACCGCGCCGACGACCGACATCGACAGGCCCCACGCGAGCAGCTTGTTGAACAGGGCGCGCGTGTCGGTACCGGCCGCCGCCGACGCGATGCAGAGCGCACCGATGGTCGAGAGGGGCGAGACGTCCACCAGGTGAGCGCCGACGTTCATCGACGCCGCGATCGCGATTGGATCCGGCACGCCGAGCGTGAGCGCAAGACCCGGCGTCATCGGGAGAAACGCTGGCAGGACGACACCCGAGGTGCTGCTGTAGACGGACACGAGCCCGGTGAGGAACGCCACCACTCCCGTGACCGATTCGGCGGTCGAGAATCGCGCAATCAGCGAGACCAGCAGGTCGATTCCCTGCGTCTTCTCCATCAGCGCAATCAGGACCGTCACGCCGCACACCATGACGATCACGCGCCACGGCATCGCCTTCATCGCGGCGCCGTCGTCGGCCGCACGGAAGAGGACGAGGACCACCGCGCCCAGGAACGCGCCCATGCCGACGTTCGCCTCGAAGAAGATGACGCTGACAATCAGCGCCGCCACGACAGCCAGCGTCAGCCAGTGACGAAACTCCAGAGGACGATCGACCTCGGGCACGCCGTTCGGGACGGCGGTCTCCGGCGCTGGCGCAGGCGCCGGGGCGAACAGCTTCCAGCCGCCGAACAGGAAGAACCCGCCGAACGCCGCCACCACGTGCGCCAGCAGCGCGTAGCCGAACAGCGGCCACGCGAAGCCGCCCAGGCCAATCCGCTCCATGATGCCGCTGACGATGATGCCGGTTGGCGCGAAGGGGGACAGCCCACCCGCGCTCGCGCCGTTCCCCACCATGATGGCCATCAGAAACGCCGGCACGCCGACGCGGCCGGCCGTGCTCATGGCCATGGGCGCCATGAGGGCGGCGGTTGCGATGTTTCCCGGCCCGATCGTGGCGAGCGCCGCCGCCATGACGAAATACATGACGGCGACGAGGCCGCGATTGCCGCGGCAGGTGCGGACCGCGTAATGCGCGATCTTGTCGAGCGTGCCGTTGGATTGCGCGAGCGCAAACAGCAGCGTCACCCCCGCCAGCGTGAGGAAAAGGGCGGTCGGAAACCCACCCATCACGTCGTTCGCAGACAACCCGCCAAAGTAGACGCCGATGATCCACGCCATGGCGATCGCCAGCACGCCGACGTTCAGCGGGGTGACGCAGCTGACTATGAGGACGACAACGAGCGCGGCGACGCAGATGGCGCCCAGACTCACAGGGCGCGGCCGGTGCGGATGAGAATGGGGGAGTGATTCGTGGTCACGGCTCCGCAACATTAACCTGATCCCTGTCAATTCCCAACCTCCAACTCCCGACTTCCAATTGGGGATGGCCGGCTAAACCGGCCATGGTTGGGCGTTGCAGTTTGGGAATTGGGAGTTGGGATTTGGAAGTTGGGAGTTGACCTGATGCCGTGGTAACCTCCGCGGTCCCCATGGACAAAGCTCAGGTCGTCGGTCCCGCGTCGTCCATTTCGCCTCTGTCCACGACCCTCGAAGGTCCAGCCCGGCGCCGCATGGTCGTGCGCGCCGTGACCGCCTCTGCCGTCGGTACGACAATCGAGTGGTACGACTTCTTCCTCTATGGCGTCGCCGCGGCCACGGTGTTCCCGCAGATGTTCTTTCCCCAGTCCGATCCGTTCATCGGGACGCTGCTTTCGTTCTCGACCTATTTCGTCGGGTTCGTGGCCCGTCCGATGGGGGCCGCGCTCTTTGGCCACTACGGCGACAGGGTCGGCCGCAAGGCGCTGCTCGTCATCACGATGATGATGATGGGCGTGGCGACGGTCGGCATCGGCCTCGTGCCCTCGTACGCCACGATCGGGATCTGGGGAGCCGTCGCGCTGACCGTCCTTCGGCTGATCCAGGGCTTGAGCATCGGCGGCGAGTGGAGCGGATCGGTGCTGATGGCGGGTGAATGGACGGATCCGAAGCGCCGGGGATTCACCACCAGCTTCGCCCAGTTCGGCGCCCCCGCGGGCATGGTTCTCGCCAACGGCGCGCTGGCGCTGATGACCGTCACGACGACCGAAGACCAGTTCCTCAGCTGGGGATGGCGCATCCCTTTCCTCGCGAGCATCGTGCTGGTGTTCGTCGGGATGTACATCCGGCTTGGCATCCTCGAGACGCCGGTGTTCGCCAACCTCAAGGCAAAGGGCGCCGTGGCGAAAGCGCCGGTGATCGAGGTGCTGAGAAAGAACTGGCGCGAGGTGGCGCTGACGGCGCTGCTGCGGACCGGCCAGCAGGTTCCCTTCTACATCTTCACGACCTACATCATCACGTATGCCACGCAGCAGCTCGGATACAGCCGCAGCACCATCCTCAACTTCGTCATCATCCAGTCGCTGATCTCGACGGGAACCATTCCGCTGATGGGCCACCTGTCCGACCGCTACGGGCGGCGCACGATCACCGCGATCGGCTGCGTGGCGATGATGGTGTTCCCGTTCGTCTACTTCGCGATGCTCGACAGCCGGTCGCTCATCCTGGCGTTTCTCGCCATCGCCATCGCTTTACCGATTCACGACCTCCAGTACGGACCGCAGGCAGCGTTCATCTCGGAGAGCTTCCCGGGTTCGCTGCGCTACAGCGGATCATCGCTCGGTTACCAGCTCGCCTCGATCACGGCCGGCGGCCCGGCGCCGATCATCGCCGTGATACTCCTGCGTCAGTACGGCACGTCCATGGCCATTGCCGTGTACATGTCGCTCTGCGCGCTGGCCAGTCTGATCTGCGTGTTCATGCTGCGCGATCGCGCAGGGAGCCTCGATCACCACTGAACGCAGTCGTTCCCGCTTCCTGGTTCTCCCTTCCCGGTTCGTGTTCAGGTTTGGGTTCGGTTCGTGGTTGCTGGTTCGTGGTTCGTGGTTGTCGCGGACGCCCAGGCGCCCGCTCGAACCTGGCACGCGGAACCAAGAACCTCGAACCGAACCGCGAACGAAGAACACGAACGGAGAAGTGAGAACGGAGAAGCGGGAACGACGAGCGACGCTACGGCGCGAGCAGCGGAATCGTATTGACGGCGGGCGGCTTCGGCCGCGCCTCGAGGAAGGCGTAGATGTCTGCCATGTCCTGGTCCGAGAGCACGACGGCGGTGTAGGGCGGCATGTCGCCGGTCGGGCGTCGAACGTAAGACGAGAATCGTGCGAAGGGCACCGGGTTCGGTCCGATCCGAGGTCCCTGCGCGCCTCCCTGCCCTTCGTTCGCGTGGCACTGGTAGCAGCCGACTGTTCCGTACAGTTTCGCGCCAGCCTCGACGCGCCCCTTCGGCGCCGCCGCAGAGGCCGGCGCCGCCGGCGCCTGGCCCGCCGGGCGCTGGTGAACGAAGGCGTAGATATCCATCAGGCTGGCGTCCGACACGACCTGCGCGCCGAGCGGTGGCATCGCGCCCCGCGGCTGCCGCACCTGGGCGATGAAGTCTTTGATCGGCAGGGTGCTGGTGACAAGGCTCGGCGCGATTGCGGTGCCGCTGCCCTGCGCGCCGTGGCACCCGTCGCAGCCGAGCTTCGCGTATGCCGCCTCGCCGTTCTTCACGTCACCGGCGGGCGGCGCCTGCGCGCCCTCGATGAGGTCGCGCGCCGACACGGCCGCGACGAATATCGCCGCCGAGACGACGACCGCGGGAAGTGTTCGGCTATCCATCTGGTCGATCCCTCACCGCACCTGCGTCACGACGTCGACGAGCGCCGGCTCGCCTTTCTTGACGACCGCGATCGCGCGCGCCAGGGCCGGACCCAGATCCCTGGGGTTGACGATCGGCCCTTCCGCGTAGAGGCCCATGGACTGCGCCAGCTTGGCGTAGTCGATGTTCGGATCGACCAGCTCGCTGCCGATCATGCCGCGGTCGATGCCGCGGTTGCGGGCGTTGCACATGCGCTGCACGTGCATGATCTCCATGTGGTACGAGCGGTTGTTGTTCATCACGCTCAGGATCGGGATGTCGTGATGCGCCGCCGTCCAGAGCACGCCGGGCGCGTACATCAGGTCGCCGTCGGTCTGGATCGCCACCGACAAGCGGCCGTGCCGGCGATTCGCGAGCGCGCCACCAACGGACGCGGGAGCGCCATATCCGATCCCGCCGCCGCCCGCGTGACCGAGCCATTGGTACGGCTTGGTGAAGTCCCACAGACGCCGCGGCCAGCCGCCGCCATCGCTGTAATAGCTCGAGACGAGCGACCAGTCCTCGTTCTTGATCTGCGCCCAGACCTCGGCGCACAGCCGCGCCGTGCTGACCGGGCTCGCATCCCACGCGTAGGTCGCCGCCACACGCGAGCGCTCTGCCGCCGCGCGGCTGGCCTCGGCGAGTCTGGCGCCGCGTTCCTGGAACGCTCGCCTCCGCTCGGCTGTCGACAGGCGCTTCACCGCGTCGATGAGCGACGGCAGCGTCACCTCGCCGTCGGCGGCGATTGCCAGGTCCACGTCCTGCATGCGCCGGAAGTCCTGGTAGTTCGCGCGAATATAGAGGTCGCCGGTCGTGATCGTGATCAACCTGGCGTTCGGCTTCGTCAAGCGGCGCGTCGAGCGGTGAAGCTGATCGCGCAGCGCGTTGACCGTGGACCAGAAATCGCTGACCTCGAGTCCGAGGATCACGTCGGCCTCGGCGATCGCCGCGCCGGCGCGCTGGCCCTGGTTGAGCGGGTGACGCGACGGGAAGTTCATGCGGCTGCCCTGGTCGACGACCGACGCGCCGAGCGTCTCGGCGAGATCGATCAGCAGTTTCATCCCGTTCGGCGTGCGCGCGAGTCGATCGGCGACGAGGACGGGATTCTCGGCCGCGACCAGCATCCGCGCCACTTCATCCACGGAACCGGAATCGCCGGCCGGCGGCGCAGGCATCGTCAGCTTCGGCACCGCGAGCTTCCCGTCCTTCGGGATCGGATGCTCCTGCAGCCCGCCGTCGAGCACCAGCACGACGGGCGCCATCGGCGGCGTCAGCGCGACCCTGTAGGCGCGTACGGCGGATTCGCCGAAGTGCTCGAGCGACCACGGTGTGTCGTCCCACTTGGTGTAGTCGCGCACCATGGCCGCGGCATCCTGCACGCCGTGGTACCACTCGGCGGCCCGGCGGATGGCGGCATCGCTGTGGTTGCCGAGGATCAGATAGACCGGCACACGATCGCACCATGCGTTGTAGATCGCCATCGCGGCGTGCTGCAGGCCAACCGTGCCGTGTGACATCACCGCCAGCGGCTTGCCTTCGGCCTTGAAATACGCATGGGCCATTGCCACGGACGACTCCTCGTGGCAACACGTGATCAGCTCCGGCTTCGTGTTGCCGCCGTAGTTGATGATCGACTCGTGCAGGCCGCGGAAGCTCGAGCCGGGGTTGGCGCAGACGTACTCGAAGTTCAGCGACTTCAGCACGTCGACCATGTAGTCGGAGCCGCAACGCTCGTTCGACCCGAGAACCTGGACGTCGGCGTCGGGCGGCGCGGCCTCCTGGGCGGCGGTCATCACAGGCGTCGCCCCGGCGGGCGGCACCGCGGCGGCCGCATTGGACGGAGGCGCCGGAGTTTGCGCGCCGGCCAGTTCCGCCGGTCCAACGAGCGCGGCCGCGCCGGCGAGAGCACCCTGCTGAAGGAATCTGCGGCGCTGAATAGAAGGCTGTTTCGACGCCCGGGATCGAGCCATGTCGCGTACTCCTCTAGAAGTTCCCATAGGATACAGCCGGCGGCCGGGTAGCCGGCAGATCCTTCCGCCTGAAGGCGGAAGCCACAGCAGCTCGTTATTTGTGGCTTCCGGCTTCAGCCGGAAGAACCGCCCGCCGAGCAGCCGGCCCTGGTTCGTATAATCAGAAACATGCGAAAGTCTCCACGTTGCGTCCTCATCCCTGCCGTGGCTGCCTGCCTGCTGGCGATCTCCGCGGCATGCAGCCCGGCGTCTGCACCATCAGCCCAGGAACAGCGTGAAACGATGCCCGCCGTCACCCGGGACATTCACTCCTTTGCGCGCCCCGAAGAAGCGCGCGTCACCCACGTGGCGCTCGATCTGCGCGCCGACTTCGCCGCCAAGACACTCAGTGGCCACTCGACGCTGACCCTTCAGCGTGCACCAGGCGCCGGCGCCGTCGTCCTCGACACACGCGATCTGACGATCGAATCAGTGATCGCCGCGAGCGGCTACCCGCTGCAGTTCACGCTCGGCGACAGCGACGCTGTCCTCGGACGTCCCCTCACCGTCCAGTTGCCCGCGGGTGTGAGCGAGATCGTGGTCAGCTACCGCACGAGCCCGTCCGCCGCGGCACTGCAGTGGCTCACGCCCGAGCAGACGGCCGGCAAGAAGCACCCGTACCTGTACTCGCAGGGCCAGGCCATCCTCACGCGCACCTGGATCCCGACGCAGGATAGTCCCGGTATTCGTCAGACCTACTCCGCTCGCATCGTGGTTCCCAAGCCGCTTCGAGCGGTCATGAGCGCCGAGCAGCTCACGCCGGACGGCGTGGACGTCCCGGAGGGACGCCGGTTCGAGTTCCGGCTGACGCAGCCAGTGCCGCCGTACCTCATTGCGCTGGGTGTCGGCGACCTCGGCTTCCGGACGGAAGGTCCGCGGACGGGCGTCTTCACGGAGCCGGCGTCGCTCGAGGAGGCGGCCAACGAGTTCGTCGATCTCGAGAAGATGGTGACCGCTGCCGAGTCGCTCCTCGGTCCGTATCGCTGGGGCCGTTACGACCTGCTCGTGCTGCCGCCGTCGTTCCCGTTCGGCGGCATGGAAAATCCGCGGCTCACATTCGCGACGCCGACGATCATTGCGGGCGACCGCTCCCTGGTCTCGCTCGTCGCCCACGAGCTGGCTCACTCGTGGTCGGGCAACCTCGTCACCAACGCCACGTGGAGCGACTTCTGGCTGAACGAGGGATTCACCACGTACGTCGAGTCGCGCATCATGGAAGCGCTCTACGGCACGCGGATCGCCGGGATGCTGCAGGTGCTCGAACGGCGGGACCTGCAGGACGAGATCACGCGCCTCGGCGGGCCGACGGCGCCGGACACGGTCCTCCGGGTGGACCTCGAGGGGCGCAATCCCGACGACGGGATGACGGAGATCCCCTATTCGAAGGGCGCGGCGCTCCTCCGGCTGATCGAGCAGACCGTCGGCCGCGGGAAGTTCGATGCCTACCTGCGCTCGTACTTCGACCGCCACGCGTTCCGGTCGATCACCAGCGACGTGTTCCTCCAGGACCTGCGCGCGAACCTGCTCCGCCATGACGCGGCGCTCGAACAGAAGCTGCGCCTCGACGAGTGGGTGAACAAGCCTGGCTTGCCGGACAACGCGCCGGTCCCGCGCTCCGACGCGCTCGACTTCGTCGCGCAGCAGGCGCGTGCGTTCGCGTCAGGCGGCCGCGCCGCCTCACTCTCCACCAGGGAGTGGACGACGCAGGAGTGGCAGCATTTCCTCGACGTGCTCCCGGCCACGCTCTCGCCCGCGCAGCTCGACGATCTGGATCGCACATTTCGTCTGAGCGATCGCCGCAACAGCGAGATCCTCTTCTCCTGGCTGCGCATCGCGATTCGCCAGAAGTACGAGCCGGCGTTCCCGTCGCTCGAGCGGTTCCTCACCTCGCAGGGCCGCCGCAAGTTCCTGAGGCCGCTCTACGAAGACCTGATGAAGGCCGACTGGGGCAAACCGATGGCGAAGCGGATCTACGCGAAGGCGAGACCCCTCTACCACACGGTTTCGACCGCGACCCTCGATCCGATGGTGAAATGACACATGAAACGATGAACGGATGACCGGATGATCGATGATCGATCCCCACATCGATGATCAAGTCATGCGATCATCGATGGCCACATCGATACTCAAATCATTCGATCGTCGTTCATCGATGCATCTTTAAGTACAGTTATCCCGATGAGCCTGACACGGCGAGCGTTCATATGGAGTACGGCGGGCTCAACCGTGCTGCTGCCGCTGTGCCTGCGCGCGCAGTCGTCCAACCCGGCACTTTTTCAGCACGGCGTGGCCAGCGGAGACCCCCTCACGGATCGGGTCATCCTGTGGACGCGCGTCACGCCCCCAGCGACGCGGAGCCAGACCGGTCCCATCAGCGTGGACTGGCAAGTGGCCCTCGATGCCGGGTTCTCGCGGGTGGTGCGCGGCGGCACGGCGTTCGCCACACTCGAGCGTGACTTCACTGTCAAGGTGGAGGCGGGGGGACTCGACGCCGGGCGTCCGTATTTCTACGCGTTCACGGCAGGGGGTCAGCGCTCGCCGATCGGGCGGACGAAGACGCTGCCAACCGGCGCCGTCCCGCGCATCCGTCTCGCCTCGGTGTCATGCGCCAATTACCCGGCCGGCTATTTCAACCCGTATCGCTGCCTCGCGAATCGCGAAGACCTGGACGTGGTCGTCCATCTCGGCGACTACATCTACGAGTTCGAGAACGGCGTGTACGGTGACGGCAGCGGGCTGCTGCGAATTCCGGAGCCGCGGCGCGAGGCGGTCACCCTCACCGACTACCGGGTGCGGTACGCGACGTATCGCAGCGATCCCGATCTCCAGGACGTGCACGCGCGCCATCCGTTCATCGTGGTCTGGGACGATCATGAGATAACCAACAATGCCTGGGCGAACGGCGCCTCCAACCACAACGAGGGCGAAGGCGACTGGGCGACGCGTAAGGCTGCAGCGTACCGGGCGTACTTGGAATGGATGCCTATTCGCGAGCCGGTGGGGAGCTCCTATCGGCTCTACCGCCACTTCAGGATCGGTGATCTGGCCGATCTCCTCATGCTCGACACGCGTTCACTGCGCGACCAGCAGGTGGCCGGCGACGACCTCCCGGCGCTGACGAGCCCCGTTCGCTCGCTGCTCGGAAAAGACCAGGAGGAGTGGCTGTTCGAGCAGGTGCGCGTGTCGCAGCGCGCGGGAACGGTGTGGCGGGTACTCGGGCAGCAGGTCATGTTTTCGCGCATCTCATTCCCCGGTCGGCCGGTGCCGCGCAGCGATGCGTGGGACGGCTATCAGGCGTCACGCGAGCGCGTGTTCGATTTCCTTGCCTCCGAGAGGATCCGCGACGTTGCGATTCTGGCCGGCGATATCCACAGCTCGTGGGCCTTCGACGTGCCGCGGCAACCGTGGGACGGCTATACGGCGCGGACGGGCGCGGGCTCCCTGGCAGTGGAGATCATCGCTCCCGCCGTGAGCTCGAGCCCGCTCTTCGCCGATCCGAAGCTCCGCGAACTGGCGTCGACATTCCGGTACTTGCTGCCGCATCTCAAGTACCTCGAAGGGGACAGTCGCGGATACGTGCTCGTGGACATCTCGCGCGAACGGCTCCAGGCGGACTGGTATCACGTGCCGGGCGTGCTGGAGCGCTCGCCGCGGGAAGCGAAGGCGGCCAGCTTGGTGTGTGAACGTGGGTCCTCCCGGCTGACGACGTAAGGACGGCTACGCAAGGATCATCGGCAGCGGACGGAGCTCGCGCTTGATGGGATCCAGGATGACGCCGAGGGCTTCGAGCGTCACTGCGCCGAGCAGGGTGCTGTCACCGCGTTCGCCGAAGATTACCGGCGCCGCGCCACGACTCCCATTCATCGTGAACAGCAGGTCACCCTTTCGACGGGTGATGCGGGAACCATCGGCGAGGGTGAACACCTGTCTGGAGTGTGGCTTCACTCCGAGCTTGCGCAGCGTTGCCGTGGGCACGACGGAGTAGACGGCACCCGAGTCGACCAGGAACTCGACGGGGAGCGTTCTCCGCGGACGCGAGGGGTTCGCGACGTGGAGCGTGATGTGAGTCAGGCCCATCGTATCGTCCATGGCCGAGTGTATGCCCGGCGGTCACACCGGTCAATTTGATCCAACTGAGTACCGCGCGTGAAGATGACGGGATTCTCCGCGCCAACTACACTGTGATCAATGGATTCCGACGCTCTCGCGTTGAAGGCACGATTTCGGGCCGACTACCACGCACGCTGGAATGCCGTCGAAGCCTTCAAGGCCCGGGAGCTCGCCGCGCTGACTGAAGAACGCGCGTGGGAGATCATTCAGTCTCTCGGCGCAGTCGAAGGGTGGCGTGAGCGACGAGATTGGTCCGGCCTGGTGGAACAGCAGGCGCACTTCCATCGGAAACAGCGCGAATGATTCATTTGCCCCGCGTGCTGGCCGCGGCTGGCGAGGTCCAGCGCTTCTGCCTGCAGCAGCGGTGGCAGTTCTGTTTCATCGGCGGTGTCGCGGTTCAGCGCTGGGGCGAACCGCGGCTGACCCAGGACGTCGACCTCACTATCTTCACGGCCCTTGAAAACGAGGGGCGGTTCGTCGACGCACTGCTCGACGTCTTTACGGGTCGGCGGAGTGACGCCCGCGAGTTTGCTCTCCGTCACCGGGTGCTGCTCATGCGCACCGCGAGCGGCGTGGATGTGGATGTCGCGCTCGGTGCACTGCCATTCGAGGAACGGACCGTTCAGCGTTCGTCACCGTGGGCATGGATGCCCGATGAATCGTTGATTACCTGCTCTGCCGAGGACCTGGTCGTGCACAAGGCCTTTGCGGGACGCGATGTGGATTGGGGTGATGTGGAGCGGGTATTGACACGCCAGCATGGCAAGCTCGATCTGGCCCGGATCCGTGAGGAGTTGCAGCCCCTGCTCGAGCTCAAGGGCGAACCAGAGGCAATGGCGAGACTCGAGCAGAAGATCGCCACGGTCGATCGTCGATTGCGCTCGGATCTGTGAGCCGCAGCTGTTGGGAGTTATGCTTTCGACATGCACCGAGCCATACTCGCGCTCGTTTCCGCATCGCTTGCCGCCGTTGTCAGTGTTCATGATCCACTCGGCGCGCAGGTCCGGCCCATTTACGATCAGGGCGCCGCGGGCCTCACGCGGCTGCTCGAGCGCCTGCAGACCACCGCGAGCGTGCTTCATACCGGAGCGCATCCCGACGATGAGGACTCCGCGTTCATCGCGAGGGCGGCGCGCGGCGACGCCGCGCGCGTGGCGTACCTCTCGCTCAACCGCGGAGAAGGCGGCCAGAACATCATCGGCACGGAGCTTTTCGACGCGCTTGGCGTGATCCGCACCGAGGAGCTGCTGCAGGCGCGCCGCCTCGACGGCGGCGAGCAGTTCTTCACGCGCACGTTCGACTACGGTTTCTCCAAGACGCGCGCGGAGGCCGCGGCGAAGTGGAACGAACGCGAGGTCCTGGCCGACATGGTCCGTGTCATCCGCATGTTCCGGCCGCTCGTTGTCTACTCGCGCTACCAGGGCACCCCGGCCGACGGCCACGGCCACCATCAGTTCGCCGGATACATCACGCCGCTCGCGTTCAAGGCGGCGGCCGATCCGACCGCATTCCCGGAGCAATTGAAAGAGGGCCTGCGCCCCTGGCAACCCAGAAAGCTCTATCGGCGCGTTGCAGTGGGCCCGGACCAGGCCAGCGCGGAGATCACGCGGGTGGAGACCGGCATCTTCGACCCGGTGCTGGGACGCACCTTCGCCGAGATTGCCGCCGAGGGGCGCAGCCAGCACAAGTCGCAGGAGATGGGCACCATCGAAGTCAAAGGGCCGCAGGCGTCTGGCGCACGGCTCGTTGAAAGCGTCGTGCGCGC
The DNA here is from genome assembly GCA_036521515.1 of Vicinamibacterales bacterium. Taxonomy (GTDB): domain Bacteria; phylum Acidobacteriota; class Vicinamibacteria; order Vicinamibacterales; family UBA2999; genus Gp6-AA40. The sequence continues at coordinate 1,023 of DATDHP010000399.1, read as the reverse complement.
GGCCACGCCCGAGGATTCCATCTTCGCGGGGCTGGACGTGTCGATCCCGGGCCTCGCCGCTCTCGCCGGCTTGCCCGACGCGACGCTGCGCGCCGAGCTGGCTGCAATCGGCGCGGCGGCCGGGCAGGCGTTGAAGGCATACGAGCCGCTCGAACCTGCGGCGATCATTCCCTCGCTCGTCGCCGGTCTCCGCGCCACGCGCGCCGCGCGTACGGCGCTCAAGTCCGGAGCCACGCCCGCCGATGCCCGCGCTGACGCGGATTTCCTCCTGGCGTTCAAAGAGCGCGATTTCGCGGAGGCACTGACACTCGCTGCCGGCGTGGTCGTCGATCCCCTTGCCGACGAGGAGACGGTCGTCCAGGGGGGGACGGTCGGCGTCAGCGTCAGGACGTTCGCGGCCCGGGGGGCGCCGATCAAGGTCACCGGCGCCCGCGTCGACGCGCCCGCGGGGTGGACGGTCGATGCGCTCGATGGAGACGATGCTGGTCAGAATCCGGTCGCGCGGGCGGAGGTCCCGACACACGCGGCACGATACCGGGTCTCGATTCCCGCAAACGCGCCGCTCACGCAGCCGTACTTTCTCACGCGTCCGCGCACGGGGAACAGCTATCAGTGGGCCGCCGATGCGCCGAGCGGGCTGCCGTTCGGCCCTCCACTGCTCACCGGTCGGGTGTCGCTCGACATCGGCGGCATCGACGTGACAGTCCGTCGTCCTGTTCAGTACCGCTACGCTGACCGTGTCAGGGGTGAGCTTCGTCGCGACGTGCACGTCGTGCCGCTCGTGGCGGTGGGCCTCGACTCGCGGCTGCTCATCGTTCCGCTCGGGACGACGCCAAACCAGCAGCGCGTCGTGGTCAGGGCCACCAGTTTCGCCTCGCAGCCGGTGACCGGCATGCTGCAGCTGCGGCTGCCGCAGGGTTGGACGTCGACGCCGGCGAGCGCTCCGTTCACGCTGAAGGCGAAGGGCGACAGGACGTCGGCCTCGTTTGGCGTGACCGCTCCGGCGGGCCGCACGGCGGGCAC
>DATDHP010000398.1:0-20072 GCA_036521515.1 Vicinamibacterales bacterium | reverse complement strand
CATGGCCGCCGCGTCCGTCAGACGCCGGGAGATCGCGATCCAGCCATCGTCCACGGCGCGACCCTCCATCGCGAGCAGGTTCCCTGATTCGGCGAGCGCGGCGGCACTGTTCGCCACCTGCGCCCATTCTTCGTCGTTTCTTGGCGCCCTGTCTACGATGCCCGCGGCTGACACCGTCGATCCGACCGATTGATAGACCACGGTCGCGGCCGGCGCCACGATGCCGTCCATGATCTGCCTGACGCTCGCCACAGGGGTCATCGGGACCGCCGCCTCGGCGGGCGCTGCCCGCTGCGCGGCGCGTCCTCCGGCCACGACGAAGGCGATGCCGGTCACAAACAAGCCGACGCTGACGACGAACAACCAATAGACAGTTCGCATGGTGGTCGATGACCCTTCCGGCCAGTGACGGAACACGTACGATAACCGCGATGGGGCGGCAAAAACAGGCCCGACTCGTTCTGCTCCTGCCCGAATTTCGCGCCACCCGTATAATGCGCCTATGAGAATATGCCTATCGGCCTCTCCGTCGTCTCCGCACGGCAGACGCACCTTCGTGAAGGCCATACCGTGCGCGCTGGTCGTGCTCGGCCTGGCAGTGTTGCCAGCGGCGTACGACATCGATCCGCTCGGGACCGGCGACATGTTCGGGCTGACGGGGTTCGCTCAGACACCCCAGACCCCACTGAACCCGCCCGGGGGTCAGCCGGGCGGCCCGCCAATCACGCCGAAGCCGGGGGGCCCGCTCACGCCGAAGCCGCGCACCTACAAAGTCGACGTGATCGAGTTCCTTCTGACGCCGAATCAGTTCGTCGAGTACAAGTACGAGCTCGAGTCGGGCGACATGATGATGTACGTGTGGAAAGCCGACGGACCTCTGGACATCGACTTTCACACGGTGCCGGAAGGCAAGCCGCTCTCGGCGTCCGAAACCTTCGAGAGGGGGGTGGCGAGTGAGGGTCAGGGCATGTACCGTGCCCCATACAAGGGCCTTCACGGTTGGTACTGGAGGAACACCGGCAAGGCGAACGTCAAGATCGTCCTGAACACGTCCGGCTTCTACACGGGCGCGCGAATGTTCAGCGGCGACCCGGTCGGCGAACCGATGGAAGTGCAGGACCCTCCGCCTCCACCGACCTTCTAGGATTCGTGATTCGTGATTTCTGATTCGTGATTTGGCGGCCTCGATCTGCTGCCCAGTCACGAATCACGAATCACGAATCACGAATGCCGTATGATCGTCCCGTGCCCCATGCGATCCTCGGTCTCCACCACGTCACCGCGACTGTAGCCGACGCCCAGGACGACCTCGACTTCTGTCTCGAGACGCTCGGCCTGCGCCTCGTCAAGAAGACGGTCAATTTCGACAACCACAACGTCTACCACTTCTATTACGGCGACGAGCGCGGCACTCCCGGCACCATCTGGACAACGTTTCCTTACAAGGGCTGGAACGTTCCGGTCGGCGAACAAGGCGCGGGGCAAGTCATCGCGACGACCTTCTCAGTGCCCGCCGGGTCGCTCGGCTTCTGGCAGGCGCGGCTCGAACGCCTCGGTGTGGAGGCGGTCGAAGGTCGCGCGAGGTTCAAGGATGAGGTCCTCGCGTTCCGGGATTCGTCGGGGCTGACCTTCGAGATGGTCGCCTCTGACGATGACCGCGAGTCGTGGCAGAGCACCATCAGCGAGGAGTCCGCGATCAAAGGACTCCACAGCGTCACGCTCGTCGTCCGTACGCCGCAGGCCACGGTCGACCTGATGACCGCCGTGCTCGGCTTCTCGGTCGCCGACGACATGGAGGGCCGCATCCGCATGGCCGTCAACGGCACCGGCCCCGGTCATCTCATCGACATCGTCTGCGACGAACACGCCACACAGGCCAAGAATGGCATCGGTACCGTGCACCACGTCGCGATGGCGATCGCCACCGACGAGGAGCAGCTCGCAGTGAGGGCCGACCTGGTGCGGCGCGGCCTTCAGGTGACCGACGTGCGCGACCGCCAGTACTTCAAGTCGATCTATTTCCGGGAGCCCGGCGGCGTGCTCTTCGAGGTCGCCACGACCGGCCCCGGCTTCCTCATCGACGAAGACCTGCGCAACCTTGGCCGGGATCTGAAGCTCCCGCCATGGGAGGAGCCCCACCGGCAGGAAATCGAGAACAGACTGCCGCAGATCACTTACGTCTAACGCTGTCGTTCACTCTTCTCCCTTCTCGCTTCTCAGTTCGTGTTCAGGTTCGGCGTTCAGTTCTTGGTTCCTCGTTCGAGGTTCGAAGTTCGAACTTCGCAGTTCGACGTTCGGGGTTCTTGGTTCGGGGTTCTTGGTTCGGGGTTCGCAGGATCTGAATTCATGGCGGGGATCGCCGTTGCAGGAACTGAAACGGGGGGACGGTCCGGGCTCGAAAACTGGCTCAATTTGCAGAGGGAACGTCCTGTGCTACGCGGAGGGTATGGGATATGGCGTTCGGCGGTTCCACGAGTTGCGGGCATGGCAGGCGTGCAACGCTTACAAGAAGGCAGTTTATCAGTTGTGCCTTGACAGTCCGCTGGCCAGGGACTGGAAGAGGCGCAATCAACTCGAAGACTCGGTGGCCGGGCCGCCGGGTCACGTAGCCGAGGGTTTCGGACGGTTCAATCCCCCTGATTTCGCACACTTCCTCGTGTTTGCCCGCTCCGCTCTGATGGAATCGCAGAATCATCTTCGCGATGCCGTCGACAAGAACTACATCACTGAGGAAACTCGACTCGAACTGGACGCGCTCGCAGTGGTGGCCCTCGAAGAGGTCACCGGTCTGTTCGAGTACTTGCAGTCGCCCGAAGCCCTGCGCAACGCCCGTCGCGCGCGCGAACGCCGAATCGCTTCACGACCAGAGCGCCTCGGTAAGCGTTCCGCGCGAGCGCCGCAAGGCGCGACGCGCCAAACCGAGAACCCCGAACCGCGAACGAACCAGGAACCCAGAACCGGGAACCCAGAACCAGGAACCCAGAACCAGGAACCCAGAACCAGGAACCCAGAACCAGGAACCCAGAACCAGGAACCCAGAACCGGGAACCCAGAACCAGGAACCCAGAACCGCGAACCCAGAACCGGGAACCCAGAACCGGGAACCCAGAACCAGGAACCCAGAACCGCGAACCCAGAACCGGGAACCCAGAACCGCGAACCCAGAACCGCGAACCCAGAACCGGGAACCCGGAACCGAACCCCGAACCTGAACACGAACTGAGAAGCGAGAAGCGAGAAGAGTGAACGACTCGATCGTCAAGGTGCCGGCCGGGATGCCCCGATGATGTCGCTCGAATAGACCGCGGCGGTCTCCTGCTGCGCACCGGAGAAGAAGCGATAGAGCAGCCAGAGGTCGATGGCGCCGACGCCGGCGAGCACGAGATACGCGGCATTGGTCTCGACCATCTGCAGTTCCTGGAGAAGCCGCGACAACCCGAACGCGACGATCCACGCGTCGAAGCTCATGCAGATGCGCCGGAACGTCTCCACCCGCATGTGCCGGATGATGAAGGCGCCAATCGGCACGCCAACGACGATGCTCGGCACGATCCATGGGATGAGCGAGAGGCTGGTGGCGGTGAAGAGCCCGGCATACGCGTACGCCACGGCCGTCATCGATGATTCCGCGAGGCGAACGACGCCGAGCGCCGCGCGAAAGTCCCGCTTCGCCAGCCCCTGATTGTTCAGCATGATCGCCAGCGGCGGACCCGAGATCGTGGTGACCGAATAGAGCACGCCCAGGCCGCCGCCGAACACGAGGCTGACCGATCGCTCGGACTTGATCGGCCGCCGGTAGCCAGCGGCCTGCAGCAGAATCAGCGGAAGCAGCGCGATGAACGTGAAGAATCGAAGCCAGCCCGGGTGCACCTCGGCGACGATCGCCGTCCCGACCGCGATGCCGGGCACCAGGCCGATGACCATGGGCATCACGCGCCGCCAGACGTTCGGCAGCGCATCGCGGTTGTTCCACAGCACGTAGGCGTTCAGAACGACCTCGATCAGGACGAGCGCCGGGTTGAGCACCCGGTTCGCCAGAAACAGCAACGCGATGGGAACGGTGATCGAGGAGAATCCGTACCCCAGCGCACCATTGACGACGGCCGCGAGCAGCGTGATGGCGGTAAGCGCGATCGGGTAGGCGTCGGTCATGTGCGTTTCACCTAGAAGGACAGACGGGCGCCGAGCTGAATGGTCCGTGCCGGTCGCGCCGTCGACATGACACCGAAATCGGCCGCTCCCAACGTGGAGCCGGGTATCGTGAAGTTCGTCCGGTTCAGCAGGTTGTAGGCCTCCGCTCGCACGTCGAGGCGGAAGGGGCCCGACAGACGGATGGCCCTCTCGACCGTCAGATCAGTCGTGATCAGCTGCGGCCCGCGCAGCACCGAGCGCGGCGAGCTGCCGAAGGTGAACGGCGCCGGATTCTGAAACGCCGCGGTATTGAACCAGCGGGCCACGGTGCGCTGGCCGGCCGGCAGCTCCGGGTCACCGACCAGGTTCGGGCGCAGCGGGCCTGAAGGAAACGCGTTGGTCGTGTTCGCCGCCGTCGTCACCGTGAACGGCGCGCCCGATTGGACGGTCTGCAGCAGGCCCAGCGTCCACCCGGAGAGCGCGCCCTTCAGCAACGGATGCGCGGTGAACGCGGGGATTTCGTAGAGAACCGTCGCCACGAAGTGATGCGGCACATCGCTGCCGCTCGTCGCCCAGTCGAGATCGCGCCGGTACGCATCCATGTAGCCGCCGATGTTCGACCCGTACTCGTCCGCCGCGGTCACGTCGTCCTTGTATCTCGACCAGGTGTAGTGCGCGAGCAGCGAGAAGCTGTCCGAGAAGCGCTTCTGCGCGCGGACGAACGCGCCGTGGTAACTCGACTTGCCGATCGACGGATTGATCCAGCTCACATTGCTGAACTGCGGGTACGGACGCACCAGCTGGGTGTCGCCCGGCCCCACCAGGTGCGGCGCCACCTCGTTCAACGAAAAGTCGGGCGCCGTCAGGTGGCGGCTCTCATTGCTGAGGTACGCCACCTCGACCACCAGATCCGAATCGAACTGGTGCTGCAGGCTCACGTTGGTCTGGTAGGAGATCGGGACAACCTGCTCCGGATTGAAGAAGGAGACCGCGAGGTACGGCCGCTCCCCGACGCGAACCGAGCCGAATGCATCGGTCAGCTCCTCGCGACCGTAGGCGGGAAAGCCGTCGCGCAGGCGGAAGGCGCTTTGCGTGGTGGCCTGGGCGACCACGAAGCTCGCCTGCGTGGAGAACCCGAGCGACGCGGCATCGCCAATCGTGGCGTCTACAGTCTGGCCGTAGAAGATGCCGGTCCCGCCGCGCAGCACGGTCCGACCGGTGCCAGTCAACTGATACGCGAAGCCGAAGCGGGGACCGAAGTTGTTCACGTCGGTGGCGAAGGCCCGCTCCCGCGTGCCGTTGATGCCGGCGAAGCGCACCACGCCGGGGGTGCCCGACACCGGGTTGAGGGCGGTCGCGTCGAACGTATTCTGCCTGTTGTCCACTTCGCGGCGCGGCAGCTCGATGTCGTAGCGGACGCCGACGTTGAGCGTCAGCCGGTTGTTGACGCGCCAGTCGTCCTGCACGAAGCCGGCGAAGTACTGCGCGCGCGTCGTGATCTGGTCGGAGATCTGCACCGAGGCTGAATTCACCTCGCCCAGCAGGAACGTCGCGAGCGCGTTGCCCGTGCCCGCCGCCGCGTCGTTGCTGGTGAAGAGCGGACTGAAGGAGAGCGCACCCGACGATCCGCGGTCGCGCACCTCGGAATTGCCGCCGAACCGGGCCTCGAACCCGAACTTGAACGCGTGCCGGCCCTTGAACCACGACAGCGACTCGAGGACCTGGCGGTCGAGGATCGGCGTCTGCACGCGGCCCAGGTTGGCACTGCTCAGCGAGCCGTAGCCGGGAATCGTGAATGCCGGAAACGCGCGCTCGCTCACGCCGCGCAGTCCGAGCGTCGCGGCGAGGTTCTCCCCGAACCCGAAGCGCTGGTCGATGAACTTGCGGCGCAGATATGTGACGCGCAGCTCGTTGGCCAGTGCCGGGCCGAATGTCCGCGTGTACGCGCCAAGCAGGCTCTGCACGCGCACGTCGGTCGTGTTGGCCAGCGGGTCCGCCACCGGATTGCCGTACGATCCGGTGTGCTCGGTGCCGCTGTCGTTGATGTAGTAGCGCGCCGTCAGGCGATCGGCGGCGCTCAGCGCGTGATCGACCCTGGCCATGACAATGTCCCGATCGAGGCGCGCGTCGCTGTTGCCGACGAAGTTGTTGGCGTTGGCTGCCGTTCCGGCGCGGTTCGGTTCCGGGTAGTAGCCGAGCGCCTTCAGCGCCACGGGATCGATCCGGTCCTGCGGGATGACGTTGCCGGGGAACGGCTGCCCGGTCAACGGATCGTAAATGCCGATCATTTCGCCCGAATCGGTTCGCAGGTCGGAGAAATCGCCACGCCGGTTGGCGAGCGTGGGCACCGTCGACACGACCGCGTTGCTCACCAGCTGGCGCGTGCGTTCCCACGTGGCGAAGTAGAACATCCGATCCTTGATCGCTGGACCTCCAAAGGTGCCGCCGAACTGGTTGAGGCGAATCGGCGGCTTCGATTGCGCGAAGAAGTTGCGCGCGTCGAGGGCGTCGTGGCGCAGTGACTCGAAGATGCTGCCGCGGAACGCGTTGGTGCCCGCTCGCGTGGTCATGGTGATGACGCCGCCGGTGGAGTGGCCGAACTCCGCCGAGTAGTTGTTGGTGATGACCTTGAACTCCTGCATCGCGTCGACCGGCAGGCTGGTCAGCTGCTGCTGACGGGTCAGGCCGACGGCGTTGGTCGCATTGCCGCCATCGAGGAGGAAGACCTGGTTGCGCGCGCGGCCGCCCGCGACGCTGAAGACGGGATAGTTCTCCGCCGTCCCGGCCCCCGTGTCGATCATGACCACGCCGGGGGCGAGAGCGGACAGCGACGACGCGGCGCGGTTCGGCAACGGCAGCGCCGCGAGCATCTCGCGCGTCACCGTCTGCGTGACGTTCGAGGTCGTCGCGTCGACGGCGAGCGCCGACGCGCGGACCTGGACGATCTCGGTCTGGCTGGCAACGGTGAGCGTCAGGTCGACGGCGATGCTCTGGCTCACCTGCAGGATCACGTCGTTGCGAATCGACGGCGAGAATCCGTCGAGCCTCGTCTCGACGCGGTAACGGCCCGGCACCAGCGCCGTCACCCGATACAGTCCCTCCTCGTTGGTGACCGCGTCGATCGCGACGCCGGTCTCCTCGTTGACGATCTGAACCACGACTCCGGGGACCGCGCCGCCGGACTCGTCCCGCACCAGGCCGCTCATGGTGCTGGTGCCGGTCTGGCCTGCGGCGGCCACAGGGAGCAGGGCCACGAACCACAGAGCCACGAAGACCCGTGCAGCCGGCAGGAACCAGATACGCCGAATCGAAAACGTCCGCAACATCGCGTCTCTTTCTGCGCCCCGGTGGCGCCCCGACACCAACCATCCGATCAGGCCTGAGACCAGCCGAGCGACTTGTGAGGGGAGTCGCCGGAGATGTCCGGTTCAGAGATCAGGCCTGGATGACAGCCGATCGACCTGTGAGGCTAGGCGCTGGAGGTTGGGGGACTACCGGGACTGGAAAGGCGCTCACCTCACTGTCGTCGGCCGGCTACAGGCGCACGGACACACCGCACACACGCAACAGCAGCCCAGACAGCAGGCGAAGCAAGCGGACATTCGGAGAAGCAATGCTCTCAGGTCCCGACCTCCGCTGTCAACCTCCAGAAATGTCATCGAGGCGGATTCTCCAGTGAGCACGTACGATATGGTGCCGCTCCCTCGGTATAACGTCCCGCATCCGGCGATCGAACAGCGCGGGAAGGGATAGGGACTGGCGTGGCTGGGCGACCAGAGGCAATAGCCCTGCGATCTTCGTGACAATCGTGGCCTTCCTGGTTAGCGTATGGCTCGCACGGTGACCACCATTCAACCCCCACGCATGTCGCCGCCAGCGGGTGGCGAGACCCCCTTGACCGAACGCTCGGGCGGCCGTCAGTTGCTCGTGCTCGCGGGTGCGGTGGCGGTCATGCTGGCGATTTACGCGCTGCCGTCTCCGCCGGCGATGGAGCGCGAAGGCAACCTGATCGCGCTGACGACCAACGGCAAGGCCTGCCTGGCCATCATGGCCTTCGCCGTGATCCTCTGGGTCAGCGAAACCCTCCCGTTCGCGGCGACCAGCCTGCTGACCGTCCTGCTGATTCCGGCGTTCGGCCTCGCGGACTACCGGTCGGTCGTCCGCGCGAGCTTTGGCGATCCGGTCATCACGTTTTTTGTCGGCGTGCTGATCCTGTCGGTGGGGTTCACGCGATCGGGCCTCGGCACCCGGCTCGCCTACGGCGTGCTGTCTCGCGTCGGCACGCGAACCGACCGCGTGCTGTTCGGCTTTCTGCTCGTCGGCACGCTCATCTCGATGTGGATCACCGACATCGCGGTCGCCGCCATGCTGCTGCCGGTGGCAATGGGCATCGTGACCGATGCAGGCCTGCGCGCGAAGCAGAGCAACGTCGGGCGCGCGCTCCTCATCTCCGTGGCGTTCGGCCCGCTCATCGGCGGCATCGCCACGCCGGCGGGGACGGCCGCCAACCTCGTCGCCATTGCGCAGATGGAGCAGCTCGCCGGCGTCACCGTGACGTTCACCGGGTGGATGTGGCTCGGCGTACCGGCATCCCTCCTGATGGTGCCGATCGCCTGGTGGATCCTGCTCTGGACGTTCCCGCCCGAGATCGATCGCCTGCCCCTGACGAACGCGCAGGTCGCTGAGCGGCGGCAGGCGCTGGGACCATTGTCCACCGCCGAGCGGAACACGCTGATGGCGTTCGGCGGCGCGGTGACGCTGTGGATGCTCACGCCGTTCCTGGCAACGTGGACGGGAGGGCGCATCGCCCCTCCGGTGGAGGCCGTGGGGCTGGCAGCCGGCGTCTTCCTTTTCCTCCCCGGCGTGCGCGTGCTCACCTGGAAAGAGGCGGAGCGCGGCATCGAGTGGGGCGGCATCATGCTGATCGTCGCCGGACTGTCCCTCGGGCTCGTTGTCTATGAAACCGGGGCCGCGCGCTGGCTCGCCTGGGTGCTGCTTGGTCAGATCACGGTTGTTCCGGATGCCCTCCGACCGTTCGTGATCGTGCTGGCCGTCGCCGGCCTTCACTTGCTCTTTTCGAGCAACACCGTCACCGCCACGATCATCGTGCCCATCCTGATAGCGCTCGCACAGGATCTCGGGCTCGACGTATGGAGCGTCGTCGCTCCCGCCGCGTTCACATCGTCGCTCGCTTTCATTCTCGTGACCGAAGGACCAACGACGCTCATCCCGTACGCCTCGGGCTATTTCTCGATCAAGGACATGGCAAAGGCCGGCATCCTGATGACGATCGGCGCCGGGGCGTGCGTGGCGCTCACCCAGTATTTGATGGGGATCGTTCGTTAGGTACGACGGGCCACCGAGACACGGAGGCACGGAGGTTGGGATTCGGGAGTTGATAACTCCGTGTCTCCGTGCCTCCGTGGTTCGTGGGGGGCGAGAAGCGTCACGACCCCGCCGTGCGGAACCGGCGCCAGTCGACCTTCAGCTTGCGCATGCGGGAGCGCAGCGTGTGCGGATTGATCGAAAGCATCCGCGCGGCGCCGAGCGGCCCCTCGACGCGCCCATGCGCTTCGCGGAGCGCCAGCTCGATGTGACGCCGCATGACCACGTCCAGCGATTCGACGCTGACGGGACCGGGGGCCTGCGGGCGCACGGAATCGCCGGGCTGCGGCACGGGCTCCGCGCGGCCGAGGGCCGCCGCGACGCGAAGCTGTCGCCCTTCGCCGAGGAGCACGGCGCGGTCGATCACCGCGGCCAGCTCGCGCACGTTGCCGGGCCAGGCGTACGACGCAAGCAGGCGTATGTCGCTCGCCGCTAGCGCCACGTGGCGCAGCCCGAAGCGCACCGCGGCGCGCTCCGCGAAATACTCCGCCATCGGGCCGATGTCTTCCGGCCGATCGCGGAGCGGCGGGATGACGATCGGGAACACCGCCAGACGGTAGTAGAGATCCTCGCGAAACGCCCGCGCCTCGACCATGGCCGCGAGATCCCGGTGCGTGGCCGCGACGATGCGGACGTTGACGCGCAGTGGACGCTGACCGCCGAGGCGCAGGAGCTCTCCGTCCTGCACGACGCGCAGCAGCCGGACCTGTGCGGCCGGTGTCAGCTCGCCAATCTCGTCGAGAAAGAGTGTTCCGCCATCGGCCTGCTCGAACCATCCCTTGCGCCGGCCGGTGGCGCCGGTAAACGCGCCTCGCTCGTGGCCGAAGAGCTCCGAGTCAATCAGCTCGGGCGCGACGGCGCCGCAGTTGACCCGCCAGAACGGACCACCCCGCAGGCTGGATCCGTCGTGGATCGCCCGCGCCACGACTTCCTTGCCGCTCCCGGTTTCTCCAAACAGGAGAACCGGAGCGCCGCTGAAGGCGACGACGCGTACGCGCTCCATGACCGTCCGCAACCCGCTGTCCACGCCGATGACGCGCTCTGCCTGTGACATACAACAGTCTTCGACTAGGAAATGTGACTGATTTCCACGAACATACAACAGTCACGACGGAAACAGGCCAAATCTGCACAGCGAAAGTGGGGACCCGCGCTTGCTGCGTGTCCGAGCATGCGTACGGTCGTCGTCATCGGCGGGGGATTCTCGGGGACGCTCGCGGCGCTGCACCTCGTTCGCGCCGGAACGCACGTCGTGCTCGTCGAGCCCAACAGTTCGCCGGGCCGCGGCGTGGCGTACTCGCCCCCGACGCACGACTTTCTCCTGAACGTCCCCGCGGGGCGCATGAGCGCCTGGAGCGATCGCGCCGGCGATTTTCTTCAGTGGCTGCAGCACAGCGATCCGTTCGCGGACGCCGCGACGTTTGCGCCAAGAGCTGCGTACGGCGATTACCTCGCACATCTCCTGGCGGGCGAACGCGCCAACCCGCGTCTCGACGTCGTGCGAGATCGGGCGATTGACCTCAAGCGGCATCGAACTGGATTCACCGTGACGTTGGCAGCCGGCGGCCAGCTCCGCTGTGGGGGCGTGGTGCTGGCGCTCGGCAACGCACCGCCCCGTCCGTTACCGGCCAGTCATGCGGCGGGTCGCCATGACAAGGTCCTCGATCACCCGCTGGCGGATCTGCGGAGCCTCGCACCGGACACCGACGCGACCGTCGGCATCGCAGGCACGGGCCTGACGGCGCTGGACATCATCATGTGGCTCGAACAGCGGGGACATCGAGGGCGCATCGTCGCGGTGTCGCGGCGCGGCCTCACGCCGATCCCGCACACGCTCACGGCGCCCGCGGCGCTGCCGCAACTGCCCGACGCGCTCCTCCGGCGGCCGACGGTCCGGCGGCTGCTCCGATGGTTGAGGGAGACCGGCTTGCACCTCGCCGCGGCGGGCGTTGCGCCCTGTCGCGCCGTCGACGCCCTTCGTCCCGTGACCGCGCAGCTGTGGCAGGACATGACGCCAGAGGAACGCCGCCGCTTCTGCAGGCACGTGCGTCCGTACTGGGACGTCAACCGCCATCGGTCGCCGCCCGCGCTGAACAGGTTGCTGGTCAACGGTATCGCGGCGGGCCGCATCGAGGTGCGCGCGGCGCGCATTCTCGGATGGGAGCCGCATCCGGATCGGGGCGTGCGTCTCACACTGCAGCCTCGCGAGGATCCCGCGCGAGTGGACGTCGAAGACGTCGACTGGCTGGTGAACTGCACCGGCCCGGAACGTGATGTGACACGGCAGACCGATCCTCTCGTTGGGGCGCTGCTGGACAAGGGGCTGGTGACGCCAGACCCGCTGGGGCTCGGCATCAGGACCGGCGCGCGTGGCGAAGTGCTGGATCGCGACGGGACCGTCGTGCCAGGAGCCTTTGCAATCGGCCCCTGGCGGGTGGCCGGCCTCTGGGAAAGCAGCGCGGTGCCGGAACTGCGGGGGCAGGCGGCGACGGTTGCCGCCGCCCTGGCAGAATCGGCAGCACAGGACATGGCCGATTTGCGCGGGCAGCCAGGACCCGATAGAATCATCGCGCCTTGTACCGTTCACCCTGTTCGGCCTGTCGTCCGTATGCGTACTGTTGTACCAGGACCATGAGGTCCCTGCGCTTACGGTCGAGGTGTTTGGGGTAGCGGTCGCAAAGAGACCCGAGAAACACGAAGCAGATCGAAAGCCCGGGACCAAGTTCCCGGGCTTTTTTTGTTTATGTCGATGATTTCTTTGCCGGGCATCACAATCGACGTCACGCCGCGCCTCGACCACCTCCGCGCCCTGGAGGCCGAAAGCATCCACATCCTGCGGGAGGTGGTGGCGGAGTTCGAGCGCCCGGTCATGCTGTACTCAATCGGGAAGGACTCGTCCTGCATGCTCCGGCTGGCGCAGAAGGCCTTCTACCCCGGGCCGCTTCCTTTCCCGCTGCTGCACGTCGACACGACCTACAAGTTTCGCGAAATGATCGAGTTCCGTGACCGGATGGCGAAAGCCGTCGGGGCGCGGCTCATCGTTCACACCAACGAAGAGGCGATCGGCGAGGGCACCCAGCCCTTCAAGGTGGGCACCCAGCGCTGCTGCGGCCTGCTGAAGACGAAAGCGCTGCTCGATGCGCTTCAGGCAGGCAACTTCGATGCGGCGCTCGGCGGCGCGCGCCGCGACGAGGAGCGTTCCCGCGCCAAGGAACGCATCTTTTCGGTCCGCGACCCGAACGGCCAGTGGGATCCGAAGCGGCAGCGCCCGGAGCTCTGGAACCTGCTCAACGCCAGGATCCGTCCGGGCGAAAGCATCCGCGTGTTCCCGCTGTCGAACTGGACCGAAATCGACGTGTGGCAGTACATCCATCTCGAGAAGATCCCGATCGTTCCCATGTACTACGCGAAGGATCGCGAGGTCATCGTCCGCGGCAACTCGCTCATCGTCCAGGAGCAGCCGTTCGTGGTGACGATGCCGGGCGAGAAGCCGCAGACGGTGAGATGCCGCATGCGCTCGCTCGGCTGCTCGCCGTGCACGGGTGCCATCCGCTCCGACGCGGACACGGTGCCGAAGATCATCCAGGAGCTCATCGCGACGCGGCAGTCCGAACGCCAGCTTCGCGTCATCGACCACGACCAGGACGGCTCCATGGAGCTCAAGAAGCGCGAGGGTTACTTCTGATGAGCGGCCTGCTTCGCATCTGCACGGCTGGCAGCGTGGACGACGGCAAGAGCACGCTCATTGGCCGGCTGCTGCACGATTCTCAGTCGGTGTACGAGGACCAGGTCCACTCGGTCAAGGTCGCGTCGAAGAACCGCGGCGTCGGGCTGATCGACTTCTCCCTGTTCACGGACGGCCTCAAGGCCGAGCGCGAGCAGGGCATCACCATCGACGTCGCCTACCGCTACTTCGCCACGGCCAGGCGGAAGTTCATCCTGGCCGACACGCCGGGCCACGAGCAGTACACGCGCAACATGGCGACGGGCGCCTCGACGGCGGACGTCGCCATCCTGCTCGTGGACGCGCGCCAGGGCGTGCGCGTGCAGTCGCGGCGGCACGCACGGATTGCGCGGCTGCTCGGCATCACGGACTTCGTCCTCGCCATCAACAAGATGGATCTGATCGACTTCGATCGCGACGTGTTCGAAAGCATCAGCGACGAGTTCGAAGAGATCCTGCGCGGTGCCCGGGTCCACGCCATCCCGATCAGCGCGCTGCTGGGAGACAACGTCATCGCCACGAGCGACCGCACGCCGTGGTTCGAGGGTCCGAGCCTGCTGGAGTTCCTGGAGACCGTCGAGGTGACGCGTAACACGCCGGCGCTGCCGTTCCGTTTTCCAGTGCAGCTGGTGGTGCGGCCGAACGACGGGTTCCGCGGCTACGCGGGACAGCTCGCGTCCGGCACCGTGCGCGTCGGCGACACCGTTCACGTGTGGCCCTCCGGCCGGCCGGCGCGCGTCACGCGCATCGTGACGTATGACGGCGACCTCGACCTCGCCTACGCGCCGATGTCGGTCACGCTCACGCTTGACGACGAGATCGACATCAGCCGGGGGGACGTCATCGCCACCGAGCCGCCGATGGTCGGCCAGCGCTTCGAGGCCGAGATGGTCTGGATGGATGAACGGCCGCTCGATCCGGCGCGCGTCTACCTGCTGAAGCACGCCTCCAAGACGGTGACCGCCGAGATCAATCACGGGATGGTGTTGAACCAGATCGGGACGGTGACCGTGTCGACCGCGCGGCCGCTGGTCTTCGACCGCTACGAAACGAACCGCGGAACCGGCAGCTTCATCATCATCGACCCGGCGACACAGTTCACCGCGGGAGCTGGCATGATCGTGAACGCTGCGCGCGAACACGGCGCCCGCGTCGCCTCCGCGCCGGTGAGCGCCGCGGAACGGCTGGCGCTCCTCGCCCGCCGCGCGGCATCGGATGCCGAGGCCACGGAGGCGATGCGCCAGGCTCTGGAGGAGATGCTCACGTGAGCGATCCCCGCTCCGTGATCGCCGCAACGCTGCCTGCCGCGAAGGCCCCGTGCCTCACTTCGAGCTTCCAGGCGGAGTGCGTCATCCTCACCCACCTGCTGCGCGAGTCGCGGGCCGACATCCCGGTCCTCTTCCTCGAGACGTTTCACCATTTCCAGCAGACGCTGACCTACAGGGACGAGCTGTCTGAGAGGTGGGGGTTGAACCTGATCACGCTGCGGGCAGCCGAGCCGCGGCCCGGCCTCTGGGAGAAAGAGAGCACGCAGGCCTGCTGTGCGCACCATAAGGTCGGACCGCTCTTTTCTGCGCTCGAGCAGTACGACGTCTGGTACACGGCGCTGCGCCGCGACCAGTCGCCCTCGCGCGCCACCCTGCAGGAGGTGGAGCCGTTCAAGCTCCCGAGCGGCAAGGTGATCCAGCGAGTGGCGCCGCTCGCCTCCTGGACGAACCGCGACGTGTGGCGATACGCCAGGGAGCACGGTATCGAGCTGATGCCGCTGTACGAGCTGGGTTACACGAGCATCGGCTGCGAGCCGTGCACGACGCTGCCGCTCGATCCGAGCAACCCCCGTTCAGGCCGCTGGCAGGGCGAAAAGCTCGAATGCGGCATTCACATTCAGGCCAAATGAGGTAGCCCGCCCCACCCGCCCTAGCGCGCCTCCGCGGGGCGCGGCGTCGTCGTCCAGACGAAGAGGCCCACCGCTGCCATGGCCGCCGATACCCATGCCCAGTGCGTGAGCATCTGGTGTTCGATCAGCACGCCCGCGATGACGGGCGAGGCGATGGCGGCCAGCGACGACAGCGACTGGGTGATGCCCAGCACGGTGCCCTGCTCGTGCTGCCCGGCCTGGTGCGTGACGAGGCTGGTCAGCGACGGCCGCAATACGCCGTTGCCAAACCCCGCGACGACGGCGACCGTCAGGAGCAGGGCCACCGAGGAAATCACGCCGAGCATGAAGTAACCGATCACCAGCGCGGCGAAGCCGGCCGCCGCCAGCGCCACTTCGCCGAACCGCTGCACGAGAGGGCCGATCAGCGCACCCTGGAGGACGATCCCCAGGAGTCCCGTGAACGCGAAGACGTAGCCGATCTCGCGTGGCCCGAACGGCTGGCCGTTCCATTCGAACCGGCGCTCGGCGAACAGCGCGAAGCCCGAAATGAACGTCGAGAACGAGAGCATGAAGAACAGGAACTGCACGAGCAGCGGGCGCAGGGCCGGTCGTGCGAAGTACTGTGCGTAGGTTCGCCATCTGAGCCCGGCCCAGCGGTCGGCAGCCACCACACGGGCGGGTGCGCCGCCCTCGAGCAGCGTGGCGGTGCACAGGATGCTGGTGGCCGACATCGCTGCCGCGAGATAGATGGGCGCGGTGTGGCCGTAGCGTCCCGCGAGGAATCCAGTCAGGGCGGGCCCGATGAAGAAACCCATGCCGAACGCGATGCCAATGAGACCGAACGCTTTCGCCCGGCGCTCCGGCGGTGTGTTGTCGGCAATGTACGCCTGCGCGATGGACAGGTTCCCGGCCGTCACGCCGTCGATGATGCGCGAGAGGTAGACCATCCAGAGCGATGTCGCCAGCGCGAGCACGATGAAACCGACGAACGTGCCGACCTGGCTGATGAGCAGCATCGGCTTGCGCCCGCGGCGATCGGAGGCGTAGCCGATCAACGGACCCGACACCAGCATGCACACCGCGAACACCGACACGAGGAGCGTGGCCTGCAGCGGCGTCGCGCCCAGCGACTCCGCGTAAATCGCCAGGAGCGGGATGACCAGCGTCATCCCGAACACGTCCACCAGGACGATCAGGAATACCGGGAACAGCCGGGCATGGGCAGGCCGTGCCGCGGCCGTGTCGACGTGGGACACGCGTACAGCGTACCCGATGACGCCTCCAGCCGCGCGCCGGGCGTCTCAATGGTGGTCCGGCCTCGAGGCCCAGGAGCGCGCCGGCGCGGGCGACTCGCTTGTGACCAGCGTGTCCGACCCGTGGCCCTCTATTCCGGACCGGGTCCGGATGTGGTCGACAGGTTGGAAGGTATGATGGGCACTTCACGATGTTGCACATCCTGCAGAAGGTTCCTGTCGGCCAGCGGGTCGGCATTGCGTTCTCGGGCGGCCTCGACACGAGCGCCGCGCTGCACTGGATGCGACAGCATGGCGCCATTCCCTACGCGTATACAGCCAACCTCGGTCAGCCCGACGAGCCCGACTACGAGGAGATTCCCCGGCGCGCGATGCAATACGGCGCCGAGAAAGCGCGCCTGATCGACTGCCGCGCACAGCTGGTGGCCGAAGGCCTCGCGGCGCTGCAGTCCGGCGCGTTTCACATCTCCACCGCGGGCGTTCCCTACTTCAACACCACGCCCATCGGCCGCGCCGTCACCGGCACGATGCTCGTGGTCGCCATGAAGGAAGACGACGTCCACATCTGGGGCGATGGCAGCACGTTCAAGGGGAACGACATCGAGCGCTTCTACCGCTACGGGCTGCTCGCCAATCCGGCGTTGCGGATCTACAAACCGTGGCTCGATCAGGACTTCATCGACGAGCTCGGCGGCCGCAAGGAGATGTCCGAGTACATGCTCGCGGCGAAGCTGCCTTACAGGATGAGCACGGAGAAGGCCTACTCCACCGACTCCAACATCCTCGGCGCGACACACGAGGCGAAGGACCTCGAGCGCCTCGACCGCGGGATCACGATCGTGGAGCCGATCATGGGCGTGGCGTCATGGCGCGACGAGGTTGCCGTGAAGCCGGAGGTGGTCACGATCCGTTTCGACGAGGGCCAGCCGTCCGCGCTGAACGGCCGCCACTTCCACGACGGCGTCGAGCTGATCCGTGAAGCCAACGCCATCGGAGGCCGCCACGGCCTCGGGATGAGCGACCAGATCGAAAACCGGATCATCGAGGCGAAGAGCCGCGGCATCTACGAAGCGCCGGGGATGGCGCTGCTCTTCATTGGCTACGAGCGTCTCCTCACAGGCATCCACAACGAGGACACGATCGAGCAGTACCGCGACAGCGGCCGGCGCCTGGGCCGGCTCCTCTACCAGGGCCGCTGGTTCGACCCGCAGGCGCTGATGCTGCGCGAGACCGCGCAGCGCTTCGTGGCGCGCGCGATCACTGGCGAGGTCACGGTAGAGTTGCGACGCGGCAACGACTACTCCATCCTCGACACGACGAGCCCGAACCTCACCTACAAACCCGAACGGTTGACCATGGAGAAGGGCGAGTCGGCATTCACGCCGCAGGATCGCATCGGGCAGCTCCACATGCGCAATCTCGACATCGCGGACACCCGCGACAAGCTGATCACTTATGTGAAGACGGGAGTCCTCTCGCCGTCGGACGACAGCGCGCTGCCACGGCTGACGGCGGGCGAGGAAGCCAAGTAAGTGCAACGGCGGGCCGGCTCAAGCCGGCCCCTACGACCCGTTGCTGTTTGACGTGGGGGCCGGCTTCAGCCGGCCCGCGGCGTACTGCCAGTTACTTAGCCGGCTCGATCTTGATCGGCGTCAGCGCCTCAGCCTTGGGGGCCAGTTCGGTCTTGCCGGCGGGATACTTGTTGACGGCCAGGACATGCGCGATCACCTCGGCGACCTGCGGGCCGCTCAAAGAGCCGGGATCTATCGCGGGCATCGTCGTGGCCGTTTTCTCGAACAGCTCGCCCACGTTCTTCCAGCGCGCCACGAAATCCGCGCCTGCGAGCGCCGGGATCGGGTCCATGCCCGCCATCATTTCCCCGTGACACGCCGCGCATTGATCCGCGTAGATTTTCTGACCGCGTGTCGCCTGCTCCTCGGTGTAGACGCCCTCGAGCACCGACGAGGGGGCCTGCGCGCCGGCAGCCGTGTAAAACGCCGACGTCCCGAAAACAGCTGCAACGACAACCAGAGCGAACCTGATCTTCATGCGACCTCATCAAGGAAGGTGTGTGCTGTCATTGTAGGGCAAGTGGGATGATTTCAGATCACGCGACACTCGATCAGGAGTTGAGGGCGCACGTGCGTCCCCCGGACTGGATCAACCCCGTGCCGGCGAACCGCTATAACCTGGTTGTGATTGGCGGCGGCACGGCCGGACTCGTCGCTGCGGCTGGCGCTGTGGGGCTCGGCGCGCGCGTCGCCCTCGTGGAGCGGCACCTGCTCGGGGGCGATTGCCTGAACACCGGGTGCGTCCCGTCCAAGACACTCATCAGCAGCGCACGCGCCCGCCTCCCCTTCCGCGAGGCGATGGCACGCGTCCACCGGGCGCGCGTGACCCTCGCGCCCCACGATTCGGCGCACCGGTTCCGCAGCCTGGGCGTGGATGTGTTCTTCGGGCACGCCCGCTTCACGGACCACGAGACCGTCATCGTGGACGGACAGCGGCTTCGCTTCGCGCGGGCGGTTGTCGCGACCGGCGCCCGCCCCGCCATCCCGCCCATCCCCGGCCTGGCGAACGCCTCACCCCTCACGAGTGAAACGGTCTTCGAGAAGACCGACCTGCCACGCCGCATCGGCGTCATCGGCGGCGGACCGGTCGGCTGCGAGCTGGCGCAGGCTTTCGGGCGGTTCGGGGTCGAGGTCGTTCTCCTTCACGATCTGCCGCGACTGCTGGAGCGCGACGATGCCGATGCCGCAACGTCAGTCGCACAGGCGCTGCGACGGGACGGCGTGCAGCTGGTGTTCGGCGCGCGCATCGAGCGAGTGGATGTGCTGGACGGCGTGCGCGCGATCGCCTACGAGACCGACAGGCGCGCGGCCGTCGCGGAAGTGGACGCCATCCTCGTGAGCACGGGCCGCACGCCGAACGTTGACGGGCTGAACCTCGATGCGGCCGGTATCGCGACCGATGCCAAGGGCGCCGTTCGCGTCGACGACTTCCTGCGCACCACCAACCCGCGCGTCTACGCGTGCGGCGACGTGTGCCTTCCCTGGAAGTTCACGCACGCCGCGGATGCCGCGGCCCGTATCGTCGTCCAGAACGCGCTGTTCGCGCTGGGGCCGCTCGGCCGCCGGCGCCTGAGCGGGCTGACGATGTCGTGGTGCACGTTTACGGATCCAGAGGTGGCGCATGCCGGGCTGTCGGAACGTGAGGCCGGCGAACGCGGAATCGCCATCGACACCTACACTCAGCCGCTGTCGACGCTGGATCGCGCGGTCACCGACGGCACGATCGACGGGTTCGTCAAGCTCCACGCACGGCGCGGCACGGGGGCGATCGTCGGCGCCACCATCGTCGCCCCGCACGCGGGCGATTTGATCGGCGAGCTCAGCGTCGCAATGGCCGGCAAGACCCCGCTCGGCGCGATCGCCAACGCTATCCACCCGTACCCGACGTATGCCGAAGCCATCCGCAAGTGCGGCGATCTCTACAACCGCACGCGCCTGACGCCTCGCGTCAAGGCGATCCTCGAATGGTGGCTCAGCCTTCGCATTCGTGAATCGTGATTCGTGTGATTCGTGATTACGGCAGAGCGTACGGGCCTGTTGAGAACGCCAGATCAGGCACAAGTTATGCGCCCAAAGACTCCCAAGGAGGGTTCCATGAGAGGAGTCCTGGCGCTGACATTCACCTGTGC
>DATDHP010000397.1:0-12068 GCA_036521515.1 Vicinamibacterales bacterium | reverse complement strand
CGAGAAGCCCGAGGCGTCCGGGGTGATCGTCTCGAGCGTCGAGGCGATCGCCGTGTCGTAACGGCCGGTGTGCGCGAACGCCTTCTTCGCCAGCTCGAAGCGAAACTCCCGGCTTGGTCCACCGCTGCGGTCCAGCTGGGTCAGGACCACCGCGTAATCCGCGGGCGAGACCACCACGAGGACGTCCTGGAAGTTCTTGGCCGCGGCACGGACGAGGCTCGGACCTCCAATGTCGATCTCCTCGATGAGACCCTCGAACGGGGTCTGCGGATTGGAGGCGGCCTGGACGAACGGATAGAGATTGACGACGACCAGATCGATCAGTGCGATGCCGTGGGCGTCGGCGGAGGCAAGGTCATCCGGCCGTCCCCGGCGGGCCAGGATGCCGCCGTGGATGAGCGGGTGCAGGGTCTTGACGCGCCCGTCCATCATTTCCGGAAAACCAGTGACATCGGCGACACCGACGACCTGCAGGCCTGCTTCCTGAAGGATCCGCGCCGTTCCGCCGGTGGACACGAGCTCAAAGCCCCGGGCAAGCAGGCCCCTGGCGAATCCGACCAATCCTGTCTTATCAGAAACGCTTAACAACGCTCTTGGCATGAGTCAAATGGTGCAACATGTAGCAAAAACGTCACTTAGTTACGGCGAAAGCTTGACACTCATGTATCGGGAGCCATAGTATTGCTGTGCGTTGAGGGGCGTTCCCAAAACGTAGCAGTCGAGGCCGCAGCAAGCACTCGCGGTCTTTTTTTGTGCCCCGAAGCTCATCTGCGGTTCCGGGGTGTCGATCCCGCGGCCGGCCCCGAGACGGGCAGACCGCTCAGCAAGCAGGGAAGAAGAACGATGCGTATTACAGGCAAGGTCAAGTGGTTCAACAACGCCAAGGGCTACGGGTTCATTGAGCGCGAAGGGGGCAGCGACGTATTCGTGCACTACTCCGCAATCAGTGGCAACGGCTTCCGGTCCCTGGAAGAGGGTCAGGCGGTAGAGTTCGAGATCGTCGATGGTCCAAAGGGTCCGCAGGCAGGGAACGTCACCAAAGCCTAGAACCACGCAAGACCTAAACACCCCACCGCGCTACCGTGCGCGGTGGGAACCCAGGCCGTGAGGCCGACTCCGCTCGCCCAACCCGCCCTACTCGCTCGACCAGCCCCCCGGCCCTACTCACCTACTCATCGTCCTTCGCACCTTTCATCGCGCGTGCCGTAAAGGCGACTTTGCCCTCTTTGACGGCCACGCGGAACGCCACCTCGGCCGTCCCTTTTTCGCTCAGCGCGCTCACCTGAGTCTTGATCAACTCGGCGAACTTGTGGAACGGGATCGCATCCTGTCCCGTCTCGCGCCGCGCCTCCGCCAGGCGGTCGTACAGATCAAGCAGTTTGTCCACCTCGCGCGTCGGATCCTGGAAGGTCGTGACGTGCATGATCCGGTCTGGCGGCCGTGACTGAACATCGGCAGCCGGTTTCTCCGCCTGCCTGAACGGGCCAGGGCGCCCTTCTTCACGCGCCCGCAGGCCGCGGTCCCACAGGTCCACGAACTTCGCATAGCGGGTCTGGAGCGTTGTGAAGCGAAAGCGATCCCCGTAGTTGCCGATATGCTGGCGGTCGAGGCGCTTGATCACCTTCTCGACCCGGCTCCGCGTTTCCCACGGCGGACGCGGCAGGCGACCGGCGAAGAACATGTTGTACTCCGCCTCGAGCCGCTTGAGCTCCGCTTCGAGCGCCTGCAGCTCCCGCTCGATCTCTCGGACGTCGGGCACGACAGGATCATTGTCGTCGGTCTCCGGTCTCCGGTCTACGGTCTTCGGGTGGCAACCAGCTGGTACCTACCGGAGACCGGAGACCGGAGACCCGAGACGACGCTGATCAGAAGATCGTCGCGATCGATTCCGCAGCGAGATTGAGCACCGGCGTCGGCAGGATCCCGAGATAGAAGATCGCGACGATGGCGACCGCCAGCGCGGCCAGGCCCATGCCGCCGACGCGAGCGGGCACCTCTGCGCCTTCGCGCTCGGACATGTACATCATCACGACGACGCGGAGATAGAAGAAGACCGACACGACGCTGGTCAGCACGCCGATGATGGCCAGGCCGTAGTAGCCTGCGCTGACGGCGGCACTGAAGATGTACCACTTGCCGATAAAGCCAACGGTCGGCGGAAGGCCTCCCAACGAGAGGAGCGACACCGTCATCAGCGCGGCGAGAGCGGGATGCGTGTGCCAGAGCCCCGCATAATCGCGCAGCTCGTCGTTCGGGCGATCGCGCGTGCCGAGGAGGGCGATGACGCCGAACGCCGCGAGATTGGTGATGGCGTAGGCCAGCAGGTAGAAGAGGATGGCGGCCTTCCCGACCTGGTTGGCGGCGACGAGGCCGATCAGCAGGTACCCGCCGTGGGCGATGCTCGAATACGCCAGCATGCGCTTCAGGTTGCTCTGCGCCACGCCAACCACCGTCCCGAGGATCATCGTCGCCGCGGCGAGGATCCAGATGACGGGCGCCCACTGGCTGACGAACGGCTCGAACGACGAGAGAAAGACGCGGGCGAACGCCGCGAACGCTGCCGCCTTGACGCCCGTCGACATGAAGCCCGTGACAATCGCTGGAGCGCCTTCGTAGGCATCCGGCGTCCACATGTGGAACGGCACCGCGGAGATCTTGAACGCGAAGCCCACGAGCAGCAGGCCGAGGGCGAGCAGGATCATTGGATTGTCGGCCATCGACTGGGCCGCGAGGTACGCGCCCACGCGGTCGAGCCGCGTGCTCCCGGTCAGCCCGTAGGTGAACGCGATCCCGTAGAGAAAGAACGCGCTCGAAAACGCGCCGAGCAGGAAGTACTTGAAGGCCGCCTCGATCCCCTGGGGATTGTCACGCCGGATTCCCGTCAGCACGTACACCGCCAGCGACAGGATCTCCAGGGCGATGAAGATCACCAGCAGGTCGTTCGCCGTCGCCATCATGATCATGCCGACGAGGGAGAACAGAATCAGCGTGTAATACTCGCCGGGCGGAAGGCCCTGGCGATCGACGACCTGCGACGAGAACATGATCGTCAGGATGCCGACGACGACCAGCGTGAGCGTGACGAAGAGGCCGAAGTTGTCGGCGACGATGACGCCGAAGCTCGCCGTGTTGCGGTTCCACAGCAGCGCCGACGACACCGCCGCGCCGATCAGGCCGACGATGCCCAGGCCGCCAATCGGCATCCGCTCGCCCTTGCCGCGGAAGGCCTCCGCGCCCATGGCCGCGAGCGCGGCGAGGGTGACGCAGAGCATGGGGACGATCGCGTCGAGGGTTGAGCTGACCATGTGTCACGCAATGCAGAAGGCAAAAGGCAAAAGGCAAAAGTGAAGGGCACGAGGCGGCACCGCGCGCAAGCCTCCGGGCAGACGGCACGCGTCGCTACCGGGCGCTTCCCGGGTGCGCGGCGATTGCATGTCGCACTTTGAATTTTGCATGTCGAGTTTCCAGCTCATTGTCCACACGCAGCGACTGGGCGGACTGCAGTCGTTCGACCAGTCGCTCGACCGCGGGCTCCATCGGCCGCAGGAACACCGACGGGAAGACACCCATGAAGATCGCCATCGCGCAGATGGGCAGGACGGCCGCCCACTCGTGCGGACGCAGGTCCGGCAGCGTCCTGTTCTCCTCGTGCGTGACCTCGCCGTAGAAGGCGCGCTGGAACATCCAGAGCATGTAGACGGCCGAAAGGATGACCCCCAGGCCAGCGAAGACGACGAACCGCCGGTCCCAGCGGAATGCACCCACCATGCTCAGGAA
The DNA here is from genome assembly GCA_036521515.1 of Vicinamibacterales bacterium. Classification (GTDB taxonomy): domain Bacteria; phylum Acidobacteriota; class Vicinamibacteria; order Vicinamibacterales; family UBA2999; genus Gp6-AA40. The sequence continues at coordinate 8,291 of DATDHP010000397.1, read as the reverse complement.
CTCGCCGATGAAGCCGTTCAGCCCCGGCATGCCGATCGAGGCGAGCGTGATGATGAGGAACGCCGCCGTGAAGCGCGGCATCACGTCCTTCAGCCCGCCGAACTCGCTGATGAGCCGCGTGTGCCGCCGGTCCGACAGCATCCCGACCGCCAGGAAGAGCCCGCCGGTGCTGACGCCGTGCGCGAGCATCTGATAGATCGCACCCTGGATGCCCTGCACGTTCATCGCGCAGGTGCCGAGCACCACGAAGCCGAGGTGGCTGACCGACGAATACGCCACCAGCTTCTTCATGTCCGGCTGCACCATCGCGACGAGCGCGCCATAGATGATGCCGATCACGGCGAGCAGGGCGATCCACGGCGCGAAGTACACCGCCGCCGCCGGAAACAGCGGGAACGCAAAGCGGACCAGGCCGTAGGTCCCCATCTTCAGGAGCACACCGGCGAGGATGACCGATCCGGCCGTCGGCGCCTGCACGTGCGCGTCGGGCAGCCAGGTGTGGAACGGGAAGAGCGGCACCTTGATCGCGAACGCCACCGTGAACGCGAGGAAGAACCACATCTGCGTCTGCGGCGCGATGTCGAGCGTGTACAGCATCAGCAGATCGAAGCTGTAGCTGCCGGTGTCGCTGCTGTGCAGGTAGGCCAGCCCGAGGATGGCGATGAGCATCAGCACGCTGCCCGCCATCGTGTAGAGCATGAACTTGATGGCGGCGTACACGCGCTGGTCGTAGCCCCAGATCCCGATCAGGAAGTACATCGGGATGAGCATCGCGTCCCAGAAGACGTAGAAGAGGAAGAGGTCGAGCGACAGGAACACGCCGATCATCGCCGCCTCGAGGACGAGCAGGAAGGCCGAGAACTCCTTGACCTTGTGCTCGACCCCCACCCACGACGACAGCAGCGCGATCGGGGTCAGGAACCCGGTCAGCACGACCAGCAGGAGGCTGACGCCGTCGATGCCGATGTAGTAGTCGATGCCGAAGGCCGGAATCCACGCGTGGCGCTCGACGAGCTGAAACTCGGCAGACGTCCCGTCGAAGCTGGCCCAGATCACGAGCGTCACTGCAAACGCGACGACCGAGATCGCCAGCGCGATCCATCGAATCAGCGCGCTGCGACGGCCATCGGCATTGCCGATGAACAGCAGCAGCAACGCGCCGGCGAGCGGCAGCACCCACGACAGCGTCAGGAGTGGCATCTGTATCCAAATATCTTCAATCTGCAATTCGATCATTTCATTTGGGCCATCATGGTTCGATGACGATGACGATGACGATGATCAGATTGCCGATTGAAGATTGAACATGATTCAGCTCCACAGGTAGTAGCCCAGGATCAATACGACGCCCAGGATGACCGACCCGGCGTAGGCGCGCACCGAACCGGTCTGCAGCCGGCGCAGCATCCATGCGCCGCCGGCGACGATCGCGGCAGTCCCGTTGACGGCGCCGTCAACGACCTTGACGTCGATGCCGCGCCAGAGACCCTCGCGCGAACCGACCTCGACTGGCCGGACGATCAGCGCGTCATAGATCTCGTCAACGTAGTACTTGTTGAGGAGCAGCCGGTAGATCGGCTCGAAGCGGCGAGCCATCTCCGCGGCGATCTCGCGGCGCTTCAGCCAGATGAACGCGCCGATGCCGATGCCGAGCAACGCAATCGCACTCGAAACGGCCATGAGGGTGAGCTCCAGGGCCGCCGCGTCGGGCACTTCCCCGCCCTCTGCCGCCGCTTCGGCCGCCGGCTCCTGGGCAACCGCGGATGCCGGCGCCGCACCCTGCGCCATCCCGAGGCGCGAATCCGCGGTGAACGAGGGGGCGAGCCACACGGCCAGCCGGTTCTGCCCGCCGAGCGCGTGCGGCACGCCGATGTATCCCGCCAGCACGGAACCGACCGCCAGGACGATCAGCGCGAATGCCATCGCCGGCGGCGCATCATGGAGGCCCGCATCATGTCGGTGCAAGCCTGCACCGTGTCCGTGCAAGTCCGAATCTTGTCGGTGCGAAGAGGCTGCGCCGTGTCGGTGCGAATCTGCGCCGTGTCGGTGCGAGTTTGCACCGACATGCCCGTCCGGGCTTGCACCGACATGCCTGTCCGAGCTTGCACCGACATGCCCGTCCGGGCTCGCACCGACCCGGCGTTCACCATGGAACGTGAGGAAGACCAGCCGGAACATGTACGTGGCGGTGAGCAGCGATGTGAGCGCGCCGATGAGCCACAGGATCGTGTGGCCGTGGTTGAACGTCTCGAACAGGATCTCGTCCTTGCTGAAGAACCCGGCCAGACCGGGCACGCCGGCGATGGCGAGCGACCCGATGAGGAACGTCCAGTAGGTGATCGGCAGGTACCGCTTCAGCCCGCCCATCTTCTGGATGTCCTGCTCCCCGTGCAGCGCGTGGATCACGGCGCCGCTCCCGAGAAACAGCAGCGCCTTGAAGAACGCGTGCGTGTAGAGATGGAAGATGCCGGCGCCGAAGGCGCCGGCGCCCATCGCCAGGAACATCAGCCCGAGCTGCGAGACGGTCGAATAGGCCAGCACGCGCTTGATGTCGTTCTGGACGAGCCCGATGGTGCCGGCCATCAGCGCGGTCACCGCCCCGATGACCGCCACGATCGTCATCGTCTCCAGTGCGTGGCTGAAGAGCACCGCGTTGCGCGCGATCATGTACACGCCTGCTGTCACCATCGTGGCCGCATGGATGAGGGCGGATACCGGCGTCGGGCCCTCCATGGCGTCAGGGAGCCACGTGTAGAGCGGGATCTGCGCGGACTTGCCCGTGGCGCCGACGAACAGGAGCAGCGTGGCGACCGAGAAGATGCCGAACGCCTCCTCCTCGACCGGCAGGCCGGAGGCGATCGACGCGAGCCCCTGGAAGTCGAGCGTGCCGAACTGCGCGAACAGGAGGAACATGCCGAGGAGGAACGCGTAGTCGCCAATCCGGTTCACGACGAACGCTTTCTTGCCGGCGTCTGCCGCCGACTTCTTCTTGAACCAGAAGCTGATCAGCAGGAACGAGCAGAGGCCGACCCCCTCCCAGCCCACGAACAGCACGACGAAGTTCGCGCCGAGGACGAGCACGAGCATGAAAAAGGCAAACAGGTTCAGGTAGGAGAAGTAGCGCGCGAACTCGCTGTCGGTCTCCGCGTGCATGTACGCAGTCGAGTAGATGTGGATCAGCGAGCCGATGCCGGTGACCACGAGAATCATGACCGACGACAGCGGGTCGAGCGACAAGGTCAGGTCGATCACCAGGTCGCCCGACGCGATCCACGTGAACACGGTGTCCTGCACGAGGCGCTGGTTGGCGGGGAGGGCGGCGAGCTGCCACACGCTCACCGCCGACACGACGAACGACGCGACCATCACCAGCGACGCCAGGCCGCCGGATACCGCCTTTGGCAGGCGGCGGCCGATCATCGCGTTGCCGACGAAGCCGAGGAACGGGAGCAGGGGAATCAGCGCCAGCACGGCCTCACCACTTCAGCGAGGTGAACGCCTCTGGGTTCAGCGACTCGCGGTGACGGTAGAGCGCGATGATGATGGCCAGGCCGACGGCGGCCTCGGCGGCGGCGACGGTCATCACGAAGAACGTGATGATCTGGCCATCCACGTTTCCCTGGTAGCGGCCGAAGGCGACAAACGACAGGTTGACGGCGTTGAGCATGATCTCGATGGAGAGGAGGATGGTGATCAGGTTGCGGCGCATGAACACGCCGGCCGTGCCGATCGAGAACAGGATCGCCGAGACGATGAGGTAATGGCTGAGGGGTATCACAGGTCGCTTTCCCTGCGCGCCAGCACCACGGCGCCGACCATCGCCACCAGGATCAGGACCGACGTGGCCTCGAACGCGAACATGTAGTCGGTGAAGAGTACTCGCCCGAGCTCGCGCACCGAGCTCACCGCCTCGGCATCGCCGCGGGCGCCAACCGGCTGCGACGAGCCCGCGGCCCGCAACAGCGCCCAGGCGAGCTGCACGATCAGCAGGAACGCGAGCGCCGTGCCGAACCGCGCCACGCCCGGCTGCCGGAGCGGGTGCGTCCGGTCCCACTCGGCCGCGTCCTCCTGCGGCGCGTTGAGCAGCATGACGACGAAGAGGAAGAGCACCATGATGGCTCCGGCGTAGATGATGATCTGCGCCACCGCCACGAACGGCGCATCGAGCAGGATGTAGAGGCCGGCCAGCGCCCCGAAGGAGGCGATCAGCAGCATCACGCTGTACATCGGGTTGCGCTGCCCGACGACCAGCGCCGACGCGACGATGGCGACCCCGGAGAGGAGGTAGAACAGCAGCGACTCAGGCATTGAAATACAGCAACAGCGCCGCCGTCACGAGCAGGTTGACGACCGACGCCGGGAACAGCCACTTCCACCCGAACTTCATCAGCTGGTCATAGCGGTAGCGCGGCACCGTCCAGCGCACCCAGATGTAGAGGAAGAGAATGGCACCGACCTTCGCCAGGAACCAGATCCACCCGTACTCGGCCGGCAGGAAGGGTCCGTGCCACCCGCCGAGATAGAGATCGGTGGCGACCGCCGACATGGTGGCCATGTTGATGTATTCCGCCTGCGGGAAGAGCGCGAAGCGCACGGAGCTGTATTCCGTGTTGTAGCCCGCGACGAGCTCCTGCTCCGCCTCCGGGAAATCGAACGGCGCGCGGTTCGTCTCGGCGACGCCCGCAATCATGTAGATGATGAACCCCACCGGCTGCAGGATGACGTACCACCGCGGGATGAACCCGAGCCAGTATCCTGACTGGCTGTCCACGACCTCGCGCAGCGAGAGCGACCCGGCGAGCATGATCACCGCCGCCAGGGCGGTGGCGTAGGACAGCTCGTAGCTGATCATCTGCGCCGAGGCGCGCAGGCCGCCGAGCAGCGAATACTTGCTGTTGGAGGCCCACCCGGCGAGGACGATCCCGTACACGCCCATGGAGGTGATGGCGAAGATGACGAGCACGCCGACATTGACGTCGGCGACCCCGAGCTTGACCGGCTCGTCGAGCAGGCCGAAGAAGGTGGTCTCCGCCCCCCACGGCACCGTGGCGAACGCGGCGAACGCCGCCGTCACGGACAGGAGCGGGGCGAGATTGAAGAGCCACTTGTCGGCCCCCTTGGGCCGCAGCTCTTCCTTCATCAACAGCTTCAGGATGTCCGCGAGCGGCTGCAGAACGCCGTGCGGCCCGACGAGATACGGGCCATAGCGCTGCTGCATGAAGCCCATGATCTTCCGCTCGGCCAGCACCAGCAGCGCCGACGCGTTGATCAGCATGAAGAACGTCAGGCCGATGATGCCGAGCTGGATGAGAAATCTCAGATCCATACGTCGTCAGCCGGCAGCCGGCGGGAAGCCGCGCCTGTTACCCTCACCAGCCACGGAGCCACGGAGACACGGAGAAGCCGAAATGTCTTCGTCTCCGTGACTGCGTGCCTCCGTGGCCCGTTGGGGTGAAAGTCGCCGAGTCTCACTGCTCGCTGCCCGCTTCCATGATCAGTGCGCTCCCGCGAACATCGGCTGCCGCGCGCGCCACTCCGCAGGGAGCGTGCAGCCGCCGGCGCGCACGTGCGCCTCGTACTCGTCCCTGAACAGCTTCATCGTCGACAGCACCGGCGTGGCCGCCGCATCGCCGAACGCGCAGAGCGTCTTGCCGATGATGTTGTTCGACACGCCGGAGAGCAGGTCGAGATCTTTCGGCTGCCCTTCACCCTTCTCGAGGCGCGCCAGGAGCTTGAAGAGCCAGTCGCATCCCTCGCGGCAGGGCGTGCACTTGCCGCACGACTCGTGCCGGTAGAAGTGCAGCAGGTTCATCGCCAGCCACACCATGCAGACCGTGTCGTTCATCACGATGAGCCCCGCCGATCCAAGCAGCGAGCCGGCCTTCTGGATGTGATCGAAGCTCGCCAGGGTGTCGAGATCCTTGTCGACCAGCAGCGGCACCGACGACCCGCCGGGAATGAGCGCCTTGAAGGGGCGATCGTCCATCATGCCGCCGGCGAACGACTCGCCGAAGATCAACTCTCGCAGCGTGGTATTCATCGCCGCTTCATACACCCCCGGCCGCTTGACGTGACCGCTGATGCAATAGAGCTTGGGGCCGCCGTTCTTCTCCGGACCGAGCGCGGCAAACCACTCCGGACCGTTCAGGACGATCAGCGGCACGTTGCAGAGCGTCTCGACGTTGTTGACGGCGGTCGGGCACTGGTACAGCCCCGCCACCGCCGGGAACGGCGGCTTGATGCGCGGCTGGGCACGCTTCCCTTCGAGCGACTCGATGAGCGCCGTCTCCTCGCCGGCCTCGTAGGCGCCGGCGCCGCGATGCATGAAGACGTCGCAGTCGAAGCCGCTGCCGAAGATGTTCTTGCCAAGGTAGCCGGCGCGGTACGCCTTCTCGATCTCCGCCTCCAGCACCTGCTGCACGTGGTAGAACTCGCCGCGAATGTAGATGTAGGCGACCTTTGCGCCGATGGCGTAGCACGAGATGGCGCACCCCTCGATGAGGAGGTGCGGGTTGCGCTCCATCAGCACGTGGTCCTTGAACGTGCCCGGCTCGCTCTCATCGGCGTTGCACGCGATGTACTTCGGCCTGGGCGTGTCCTTCAGCACGAATTGCCACTTCATGCCCGTCGGGAAGCCGGCGCCGCCGCGCCCGCGAAGGCCCGAGGCCTTCACCTGCTCGATGATGTCGTTCGGCTTGAGGGTGAGCGCCTTGCGCAGCCCTTCGTAACCACGCTGCTTCTCGACGTAGAAGTCCAGCGTGTAGGCGCTGGGCTCGTTGACGAGCTTGGCGAGGACCGGTTCGTAAGGCATACGTTCCAGGCGGGTCTAGAGACCCGCCTCTACGACTTCGTAGAGGCGGACCTTCAGGTCCGCCTACCTTCCTTGTGCAGATGACATCCTGTCAACGCGGCCGCGCCTCTCGCCTTGATGTCGTCGATCAATCTGCCCGCCTGGTCGGGTGACAGCCGTTCGTGCCAGTCGTCGTTGACCATCACCACGGGCGCGCGATCGCAGGCGCCCAGGCACTCGACTTCCATCAACGTGAACATCCCCGCCGTGTCGGTCTGGCCCGGCCGGATCCCGAGCTTGGCGCTCAACTCCTCGGTCACGCGCTCCGCGCCGAGCAGGGCACAGGAGAGGGTCCGGCAGACGTTGAGCACGTACTTGCCGACCGGTCTCGTATAGAACATCGTGTAGTACGACACGACGTCCTCGACCTCCGCGGCAGTGCAGCGGATCTGCTCTGCCACGTGCCGCATGGCGGCCGCGGTCAGGTACCCGCCGTTCTGGTTCTGCGCGAGGTAAAGCGCGAACAGGATTGCCGACCTGCGCTGGTCGGGCGGGTAGTGCGTGACGATCTCGTCGAACCTCGCCTGGTTCTCCGGCGTGTACGTGAAAGCGCCGCCCGGCTCCGCCAGCTTCCGTTCCGACTTGTGGAACTTCGCCGGCGCATACTCCATCTGCGGATGAAAGCTCACCGGTCGCAGTCTCCCATAACGACGTCGGTCGAGCCGATCACGGCGACCACGTCGGCAATCATGCCGCCCTCGATCACCGACGGCAGCGCCTGGATCGCCATGAAGGACGGCGCGCGCATCTTGACGCGCCACGGCCGGTTCGTGCCGTCGGACACCACGTAGCAGCCATGCTCGCCGCGCGGCCCCTCCACGGGAACGTAGGCGTCGCCCGCCGGCACGGTGAAGCCCTGCGAGTAGATGAGGAAGTGCTGGATCAGTGCTTCCATCTCCGTGTAGACCTTGTCCTTCGGCGGCGGGACCACGCGCGGATCCGCGCAGGCCCAGGCGCCGGTCGGCGTGATGCGCGCGATCGCCTGCTTGGCGATCGTCACGCTCTCGCGCATCTCCGCAATGCGGACACGGTAGCGTGCGAACACGTCGCCCTCGGTTTCCGTCGGGATCCTGAAGTCGTAGGCTTCGTACCCGGTGTACGGGAAGTACTTGCGGACGTCGTAGTCGGAGCCCGCGGCGCGCGCGATCGGGCCCACCAGGCCCCACGCGAACGCATCCTCCTGCGTGATGACGCCGACGCCCTCGGTACGCCGGAGGAAGATGTCGTTCTTCGTCAGCAGGCCCTCGAACTCGTCGATCTTGCCGGGAAATCGCTCGAGGAATGCGTTGACCGCCTCGTGGAAGCCGCGCGGCAGGTCCTCGCGCAGGCCGCCGATGCGGATATAGCTCGGGAAAAACCGGAATCCGGCAATCAGCTCGTTGATGTTCATCAACAGCTCGCGCTCGCGGATCGCGTAGAAGAGCATCGACACCGCGCCGAT
>DATDHP010000396.1:0-3450 GCA_036521515.1 Vicinamibacterales bacterium | reverse complement strand
GACATCGAGTCGCTCTACGTCGAGGCGCTGCGCCGGGCCTCGGCGGACGGCGCACCGGTCCGTGCGGAGCTCGTCAGGTTCTGGTCGGCCAGACTGTCCAAAACAGGCGTCAACGACGCCGCGCGCGCGGAGATCCTCCATGCGCTGATCGACCTCCAGGAGTTCGGTACGGTTCTGCCCTCCCTGGTGGTCCTGGCTCGCCAGGACGACGCGTGGCTGTTCGCGTACGTCGATGGCTCGATCCGGACCGGGCGCAAGCCGGAGCTCGTGAAGTTCCTGCAGAGCGAGCTCGATCGGCTCGACCTGACCTGGCCGAAGCGCACGGCCCGCCTGCACCTGCTCCGCGAGCACGGCGGCGACGCCGCGGCGCTGCCGTACCTGCGGCAGTTCGCCGAGGTCCTCGGCGGAGACTGGCTCCCGACCTTCGAGGACGCGCTGGAGAAGCTGAATCGCGACGACGAGCTGATTGCGTTCTGGAAATCCAGGGTTCGTGGCCGCGACGTCGAGGCCGACGTCAAGCGCGGGATTGCCGCGCGCAGTCTGGCGAAGGGTGAGAAGGCGCTGGCCGAATCGATACTCCTGGCGCTCGCCGCCAATGCTCCGTCCGACAGCCCGGACGTGATGCAGCTCTTGTACGTCTGGGGCCCCGGTCTCACCGACCGGCAGCTGGACTGGCTCGAGGGGCGCGCGCGCGCCTCGTCAGGGGCCGACCGCACGCAGTGGATGCAGCACCTGATGAACGCGGGCGCGCCGCAGAGAGCCGTCGACGTCGCGCAGGGCGCCTACAGCGAGGTGTACCTCCACGCGCTGGTCGCGGCCGGGCGTGGCGAAGCGTTGTCCCGCGCCATCACCGAAAGAGTCGCGGACGTCTCGAACCCCGGCGAGCTTCGCTTCCTCGCCCGGACGGCCCTCGAAGGATCCCAGCCCGCCGCCATGCGCGCCGCCTACGAGAAGCTGCTGGGAGCAGACCCCGACGACGCCGAGGCGCTGAGGTACGTCGGCGCGCTCGACCACGTCGAATCGCGTTTCTCCCAGGCGAGGGCGCGGCTGGGACGCTACATCGCGAACGGCGGCAGCGACTACGTCAGCCACTTCTCCTTCGCCGAGATCCTCGCGCGTGACGGCGAACGCGCGCGCGCGCGCGCGCATTTCGAGAGGAGCCTCGTCGAGATCGCGCGGTTCGAGCAGCCCACCGCGCATATGCGGACGATACAGGCGCTGGGGCTGCACCGTGTGGGACGAACGGCCGACGCGTTCGCAGCATTCGGCGCGCTGCTCGTTGAATTCCCGGAGAACGAGCATCTGCGCGCCGACTACGTCGCGGCCCTTCTTCAGTCCTCCCGCTACGCCGAGGCCGCGCGCGTGCTGAGTCAAGTGGCTGCGGCGCCGCCGCCGACGGCGCCGGAGCAGCGGGACGGGCGCCTGCGGCTGCAAGTGCTCTCGGCACAGCTGCTCCAGGCCGAGGCACGGAGCGGCCCGGCCGCTGCGAAGCTGCGGCTGCTGCTCGCCGAGCACCCGACATACGTCCCCGCCCTGATCGGCCTCGCCCAGGTCGAGCGCGAGCGCGGGCGCTGGCGCATCGCGGACGCGTTGCTGCAGCGGGCCCTCGACGTGGATCCGGTGAACGAGGACGCACGGCGGACCCGCGCGGACCTGCGCGGCACGCATGGCGGGCACCTGCAGCTGCAGACTGAGTCGCTGCAGATTGCCGGTGGCCAGCGGGAACGGCGGAGTCGCGTGAGCGCCGACGACCTCGTCGCTGGCGGCGTCCGCCTCGGCACGATCGTCGAGCAGAACCAGGTGGCGCTCGCCGGCCGGCGCTACACGCGCGCGCGCGGCGAGGTGTTCCTGCAATCCGAGCTGGAGAGCGGCCTGGAGCTGAGGACATCCGGTTTTGCCACGGGTGGTGCGCTCGGCGGCGGTCTCCGGATCGGCCACGCCGATGGCCCACGACGGACGTTCGTGCAGGCGGACATCAGGAAACCGTACTGGGAGGCCGTGGAAGCCGTCGTCGGCAACGACACCCGCGATCGCGTGGAAGTGCATCACGACGACCAGCTCGGGCGGCGCGTCTCCCTGGGCATGACCGGCGCCCTGAATCGATACGGCGGCGGCGAAGCAGCCGATGAGGCGCACTCGGCGGCGCTGGACGGCAACGTCGGATTCTCGCTGCGTCTCGGGAACCCCACGCTCGTGGCGCGTTACGGGGTGGATCTCGAGTCCGTCGACGTGCGGCCCCCCGACGCCCTGCCCGCCGTCAGTCGCGAGGTTCACGCCGGCAGCGCCTCCCTGCAGCAGCGCCTCGGACGAACGCTTGCCGCCGAAGCGACCGCGGGGTATGCGTGGGACCGCCGGGGCGGCGCCGGGCCCTTTGGCAGCGGTCACCTCACGTACGACGGCCCGGGGCGGCTCGGCCTGCAGCTCTGGTTCGAGCGTCGCCTTCATACGCTCTCGACCGACCAGCGCGTCACCCGCGCGGGGGCGAACATCGTCGTGAAGCTGGACTGACACCATGAGCACTCCACTCTTCCTGAGTCTGCGCCGGTCGGCGGTGGTCGAAGTCGGCCTCTACATCACGATTGCGCTTGCCCTCGACTTCTTCTTCTTTGCGGGCGAGCGCTTCCGATCCGTCACTCCGCATCCGTTCTGGCCTCTGGTGCTGCTCATCGCTGCGCAGTACGGAACGAGCGAGGCGATGTTCGCCGCTGCCGTGGCGAGCGCCACGCTGCTGGCGGGCAACATCCCGCCACAGTCGATCTCCCAGGATACCTACGACTACGTGACGTCTCTCGTCCGTGACCCGCTCATGTGGTTCGTCGCGGCCATCGTCCTGGGAGAGATCCGGATCCGCCATGTCCGCGCTCGCGATGCCCTGGTCCGCGATCTGGCCGCTGCTGACGAACGCGAACATGAGCTCCGTCAGGCGTACGGGCGTGTCTCGGCGCTCAAGGACAGTCTCGAAACGCGCGTCGCCGGACAGCTGCGCACGGCGATATCGATGTATCAGGCGGCGCGCGGGCTGGACAAGCAGGATCGCGGCGAGCTGCTGCTGGGAGCGATGGCGGTCGTCCGGGCGGTGATGAACCCGGAGAAGTTCTCCCTGTACCTGATGCGCGACGGCAGGCTGGAGGTGTCGACCACCGAAGGCTGGACCGCCGACGATGTGCGGGCGCGGGAGTTCGGCGCCGATTCGCGCCTGTTCCAGGAAGTCATCGGCCGGCAGCGGGTCGTGTGCATGGCCAGCCGGGAAGACGAGCCGGTGCTGGTGCAGGAAGGCGTGCTGGCCGGGCCGCTCATGGACGGCGAGACCGGCGACGTGCTCGGCATGCTGAAGATCGAGAAGCTTGGCTTCTTCGACCTTCACTTCAGCAACGTCGAGACGTTCCGCGTCCTGTGCGACTGGATCGGCCAGGCCTACGTGAACGCCCGCCAGGCGGAGCAGGAGCGGTC
>DATDHP010000395.1:0-4715 GCA_036521515.1 Vicinamibacterales bacterium | reverse complement strand
TTCGCGCCAAGGCGTTCTTCTTCATCCAAAAGCCCTTCGATCGGGAAGTGCTGTTGACGCTGGTCGAACGATGCGTTGAGCTCCGCCGCCTCTCGGCTGAGAATCGGCGGCACGTATCCCGCCTCGAACATGAGCTCGCCGCGGCACGAGCGTTTCAGCAAAGCCTCCTCCCGGCCGAGACAGGTCGCGTCGGCGGTCTCTCGCTTGCCGTGCGCTACATCCCGTCTGCCGAGCTCGGCGGCGACTTCTACGACTACGCTGCGGCGGGCCCGACCGAGGCGACACTGCTCATCGCCGATGCGGCGGGCCATGGCGTATCGGCGGCGATGCTCACGGGCGTCGTGAAGGCGGCGTTCGATGCCTCACGCGTCGATCGCTACGAGCCGCGTGCGATCGTCCGGCGAATCGCCGAAGGCCTGCGCGGATTCGAGTATCAGCGTTTCGTCACCGCCGCGTGCCTCCGCATCGACTCGACCCGGGGCGTGCTCGAGTACGTCAACGCCGGACATCCGGCGGGCGCCGTCTGGTCGGCGAGCCGCGGGCTGGTGCGGCTCGAATCGACCGGAACGCTCATCTGCTCGGCGTTCCCGGATGCCGCCTGGGACCAGGCCACGATGGCTGTCTCGGCCGGTACTCACGTGCTGCTCTTCACCGACGGCATCAGCGAGCGTCCGGCATCGGGCGAGATGTTCGGTGAGCAGCGGATCGTCGATGAATGCCTGCGGCGCCCGGACGGTGGCGCCGCCCTTCTTGACGCGATTCTCGAGGCCGTGACTCGATTCAGCGCGGGTTGTGCGGCCACTGACGATCAGACGCTCCTGACTGCACGTGTCGGCTGACGACTCCGGTGCGAGGCTGTCGACGCACGATCGTGACGCGCTCCTAGGTGTCTCTGTGGCCCGTGGAAGTAATCCTCGTGATTCGTGATTTTGGGGATTCGAGTCAGCGCACGTCAGTCGTCTGCACGAAGGAACCGGCGGATGTCGGAGATCTTCGCGTAGGCGTCGGCCTCGCCGAGCTCGATGAGCCGGCTGACGTAGTCACTCTGGAACATCACCACGCTCAGCATGTCGTTCGACCGGGTTTCGCGGGTGCCGAGCCCGCGCTCGAGAAAACGGAAGGCGCGCGGCAGCTCGGGCTCGTACTCGTTGGCCAGCCGTCCGAGATCCACTGACGGCCGCAGCATCAGCAGCTCGATTCGGCGGAGGCCTTCGCGGTGCGCGACGGGCACGTGAGCGATGAGACGATTGATCTGCTCCATCTGAAACGCGTCGGCGTCGAGCTGATCCAGAAAGATCGCGTTGTACAACACGCCCGCCACCTGTGCGGGCGGAGGGTACCCACTGATCGCCGAACGGTTCGCCTCCTCGCGCGAGCCGGCGTAGCGCGTCGAGACGGCGACAATGCGCCTTGCGCCCAGATGGACGGCGGGCGAGAGCGGCGCCGTCAGGCGGATGCCGCCGTCGCCGTACCAGGCGCCGTCGACCTCGACGGCGGGAAAGAAGAACGGCAACGCCGCCGATGCGAGCACGTGATCGACGCGAAAGGCACACGTCACGCTCTTCCGCTGCGGACGTTCCCACGTCTGCACGCAGGCATCGTCGCGCGTCTGCAGCCAGGTGATCGATTGCCCTGTCGAGTAGCTCGAGGCGGTCAGCGCGATGGCGCGCAGCCAGCCGGCGCGCAGGCTCCTGGATATCCCCTCTATGCTGCCGCCGTCGGTCCCCAGGGAGCGCTCGAGGAGCTCCCGCAGCGGGGCGCTGTCGACCATGCTCCGGGCCGGCGACAGCGGATACGCGCCGCCCGACAGCAGCCGTCCGCTCCACCGCACGCTGCGGGATGCGAGATCGCGCAGGTCGACTCTGAACACGTTGTCGATGCGGATCGTGCTCCACATCTCGGTGAGGTGCTCGACCTTCTCGGCAAACGGCTCCTGCCGCGCGGCCAGATACGCGGCGTTGATGCCGCCTGCCGACACGCCGGTCAGAATGCCGGGAACGACGTCGGGGAACTCCCGCGCGAGCAGGCGCAGGAAGCCCACCTGGTACGCGGCGCGCGCGCCGCCACCGCTCAACATGAGGGCGAGATCTTGAAGAGCGGGTTCACTCATTGGGTGGGGAAGGATATCTTACGGCAAGAGGACGGCCGGCATGCTGCCCGGGCTCGACAACTCCACCACGATATACGGCCGGAAGATGGATACTGGATTGTCCTCGACGCCTCGCTTCTATGATAGGTGCGCCACAAGGAGAACCGTATGGATCGGCGTACCATGCTCGCGCGGAGCGGGTTGGCGATCGTCGGCCTCGGCGTGACCGGCTGCAGCCCCCGACGTTCACCGCAGCTTCCGGCGTCTGTCCCGGGGCGTCAGCCCATCACCCTCGCCCGCGTGCAGGTCTCGTGGGATCGCGTCATACGGACGACAGTCGGCCTGCGGCCTCATCGGCCCTCGGGTTTCGTGCTCCGGGCAGAGATGCTGGACTCGAAGACGGTCATCCACAACTTCGGCCACGGCGGCGCCGGGATGTCGCTGTCCTGGGGCACTGCCTCACTCGCCTCCGATCTCGCGCTGCTCCATTCGGAACGGCGTGCCGCGGTCCTCGGCTGCGGGGTCGTCGGCCTGACGAGCGCGCGCGAACTGCAGCGTCGCGGCTTCGACGTGACGATCTATGCCGCGACCGTGCCGCCGGACACGACGTCCAACATGTCGCTGGCGGGCTTCACGCCGCTGTCGGGCCTTGTCATCCTCGATCGTCGCACTCCAGCGTGGGAAGACCAGTTCCGCCGCGCGGTCGACATCGCGTACCGTCGCCTCCAGCTGCTCGTCGGACCGCGTTACGGCGTCAGCTGGCTGAATTCGTACACACCGACGGACGACGCCGAGATAGTGCGCGTGACGAATCCGCTTCTCCCGCAACCCATCCAGGGCTCTCAGGTGCTGCTCCAGCCCGGCGAACACCCGTTCCCGACGCCCTATGCGATTGAGCGGCCCGGGATGCGCATCGAGCCGTCGATTTACCTCGAGGCGCTGATGCGCGACGTCGTGCTGTTCGGCGGCCGCATCGCGATCCGCAGGTTCGACACCCCGCGAGATCTCATGACGCTGCCCGAACCGATTGTCGTCAACTGCACCGGGCTCGGATCGAAGGCACTGTTCGGCGATTCGGAGCTGATGCCGCTGAAAGGACAGCTCACGGTGCTCGTCCCGCAGCCGGAGGTGACCTATGGCACCCTCGGCGGGTTCAGCAGCTCCGGCTCGGCGCCTGGCGTCGGCATCCACATGATGCCGCGTTCCGACGGCATCGTCCTTGGCGGCACGTCCGAACCGGACGTCTGGACCATGGAGGTCAATGAGTCAGAACGGCAGCGGATCGTGACGGGCCACATGGAGCTCTTTGCCGCGTTCCACGCTCCGTCGAACGGCCGGCGGACGGCCCGCTCGACGGGACCGCCGTCCGCACCCCCGCTGGCTGGCGCGTTTTTCGATCTCGCCTACTAAACTAATCGCGCCGCGCCGGCCGGCACCCGCGGATTTACGATCCGCCGCGCCCTCTTTTCTGGCAGTATTGCAACCGCGAAGGAGTTACGTCGATGAAATACCTGGCTCGATTGCTTCTCCTGGCGGCCGCGCCGCTGATTGTCGTGCAGAGTGCCTCCGCGCACTTCAAGCTCCTGGAACCAACCTCCTGGCTGATCGAAAACGATCGCGGCGACCCGCAGAAAGCAGGCCCCTGCGGCGGCACCAACGCCGATTGGGGCAAGCCAAGCTACGTGATCAGCAAAGCGGTGGGCGGCCAGAAGCTGCATCTCAAGATTCAGGAAACGGTGTACCACCCCGGTCACTACCGGGTGGCGCTGGCGGTGAACTCGCCCACCGAGCTGCCGCCCGATCCGAAAACCGCCACGAGAGACAGCGAGAGGGGTCCGTGGTCGGTGTCAGCCGATATCCAGGATCCGCCACAGGTTCCCGTGCTGGCCGATGGGCTCTTCGTCCATGCCACGAAGCCGGCAGGCCAGCTGCCGCCGTGGGAGACGGACATCGTGCTGCCGAACATCAACTGCAGGAAGTGCACGCTGCAGGTCATCCAGTTCATGGCCGAGCACGCCTTCAACAACCCGGGCGGATATTCGTATCACCACTGCGCGGAGTTGCAGATTACCGCGGACCCGTCGAAGCCGCTCGATACGGGCTGGCCGGCGGAGCGGTGATCTGAATCGAGGCCCCCGGCGGGCGCGAGAGCGACCCGCCGGCGCGGGTCCATCGCCCGGTTGGACTGTCGTCACCCAACCTCACGCAGCGGGATTCCCTGACCCGCGCGCAGGGCGAGTCGCGCCTCCTCGATGCGACGCAGGAATTCCGGGTGATGCTCCAGACGATACTCGAACCAGTCCTCTTCGGACTCAAATCCAATGAGGACTCCGGCGGGACGACCATGCCGCGTGATCACGATCTCTTCTTCCGCCGCTAGTCGCAGGTACTTGGACAAGTCATCCTTCACCTCCGCCAGAGCCACCTCCCTCAATTTCTTGATGTGCTGTCCCTTCTTCGTCGAGCCATGCCTGGGCCTCTGCTTTCGTGACAATCGCGAGGACCTGGACCTGCGTTTCTGTAACGTCATAGAACACCCGGATGTCGCCCACGCGCAGGCGGTACTGAGGTTGACTCAGGCCCCGGAGTCGTTTGATTCGACTCTTGCTGACTTCGTCGGCTCATG
>DATDHP010000394.1:0-11477 GCA_036521515.1 Vicinamibacterales bacterium | reverse complement strand
CTGACGACGGAGGAAGCGAGCAGCCGGCTGCAGGTGAAGGATCAGACGCTGAAGTCGCGGCTCCACCGCGGGCGTCTGATGCTGAGGGAACGGCTGCGTGCGTTCACGACCGGCCTGACACTGCACCGGCCGACCCCGGCGTATACGTAACTCAGACCCGACTCGGGCCGGCTAAAGCCGGCCCCTACGTACGGCTAAAGCCGGCCCCTTCGTACGCAGAGTAAAGGTACGTGAAGAGTCGTAGGGCCGGCTTCAGCCCGGCTTTTAGCCGGCCCACAGCTCAATCGACAAACGCCGGGCGATCGAGGCGGGCCGCGATGCGTGCCGCAAACTCCAATGCGATCGTCGCCACGCGCGCGGTGCCCGGGGCGTCGATTTTGTCCCAGTCGTCTCCAGGCCGATGGTAGTCGGAGTGGAAGCCGGTGAAGAAGATGATCGACGGGATTCGCTGCTGGAGGAAGTTGGCATCGTCGCTGCGGCCGGCGCCGGGCCCTTGGCGCCCGAGGTCGATGCCGCCCGCCGCCTTCACGGCCGCGAGCAGATCGGTTTCGAGCGATGGCGCTTTCTCCAGCCCGCTCGTCTGCAGCTTTCCGCGCGAGCGGCCGACCATGTCGAGATCGAGCATTGCCACCGTGTTGCTCAGCGGCACCGAGGGACTGTTCGCGTAGTGCGCCGAGCCCAGCAGACCGCGCTCCTCGCCGGCGAAGGCAGCGAACACGAGCGAGCGTGGAAAACGCGAGCGATCCGCGGCGGCTGCCTTGGCCATCTCGATAATGGCCGACGTGCCCGACGCGTTGTCGTCGGCGCCGTTGTGAATCTCGCCCGTCCGCTCAGGGTCCGACGAGAATCGGCCGCCGAGGCCCACGTGGTCGTAGTGCGCGCCGATGACCACGGCTTCGTCGGCGCGGGTGGGGTCTGACCCCGGCAGGATGCCGACCACGTTGCGCACCGTGTGGCGGTTGCGCGCGAGGAACTCGGTGTAGTCGACTTCTGCCCCGGCAAGCGCGCGCGATCGCGGTATGAGATCGCGGTCGATGGACGCGGCGACGGCATCGAGCGCCCATCCTTGCAGAAGCGGCGTGACGGCCGAGCGACGCACGCGAAGCACGGGGATTCCGTGCTCCTCTGCGTCGGGATCCACGGAGAAGAGCTCGTAGTTCGCCTGGTCAACGCGGTGAGACGGGTCTGAAACGACGATGAGCACCCGCGCTCCGCGGCTGCGGGCAGCGGCAGCCTTGGCCTCGAGCGTCGTTTCGCCCAGCGGGCGCAACCCGTTCAGGCGGCTTTCGGTCCGGGCTTCCTGCGGCTCGTGCGAGAAGATGAGCACCGCCTTGCCGGTCACGTCGAGCCCCGCGTAGTCGTCGTAGTTCACCGACGGTGCGCTGATCCCGTATCCCGCAAAAACGAGCGGCAGGTTGTCGAAGTCGGCAGATGGCGATGCCGACGAATCGTTCGGGGTTGCGGCGAGCGGGTAATAGCCGGAGCCGAGCGACAGGCGGACCGCCCGGCCACGAGTTTCGATCAGGAGTTCGTTCCCGACGCCGGCGGTGAGGCCTGCCTGCAACTCGAACGGTTGGAACCAGTTGTTGGAGGCGCCGGCCGGCCGCAGCCCCGCTGCCTTGAACTGCTCGGCGATGTACTCCGCCGCCCGCTCGAGCCCTTCCTGGCCGTTCCCTCGTCCCTTCAGCTCGTCCGAGGCGAGGTACTTGATGTGACCCAGTACGGCATCCGGCTGGATTTCGGGCGTGGCCGCGATCGCCAACCCGACCACCGCCACGAGCGGAAGTGCCAGGACGAGCAGCTTGCGCATTTCAATGGGATCCTACCCGAGAGACGTCTCCAGCAGCACGCGTTCTCGCGTGTTCAAAGAAGGCACGCGCCTGTGTGCAATCCCGTACGGGGCGAGCAGGACAGGCAACGCCCCCACCCTGTCTTTCACGTCGAATTCGCCGCTGAGGACCGTGAGCACGCTGTGGGCCCTTCGTGACGACTCGAGCAGCGCCTCTGCGACCCGCGCGGCGGCAGCGCCCAGCGTCACGACGCCTGGTGGCCACAGTCGCGCGGCGCGGGCCTGGAGGCGGGTGAGCTCGACCTGGGAAAGGATCCGCTCGAGCGCCAGGCCCCCAATCGACGCCTCGCTCCAGGGCACGACGAAACGGCCCGGCGCCCCGAGCACGGTCAGCGCGACCTCGCGCGGTGAACAGCGCGCCTCCATCGCGACAATGGCCGCGACGGCTGATCCGAATGCCTCCGGCGACGATCCGATCGCCCGGAGGCGCGGGATCCGGACGTCGCGCACCGCCGTGAGCAGCAGGTTCGCCTGGAACGCGCCCGCAAACACGATCGGCGCGTCGTCCAGGTACGGCGCGAGGCGCGTGAGCATGGCAAGGCCGTCCTCGCCTTGCCACTCCCACGAGGCCGCTCCACATCCGTCGGCGATGACGCAGGCGGCGCAGCCAGCCACACGGCTCGAATCGTCGGTACCCTCGAGGCGCGTATGGAAGCCGTCGACGGCGCCCATCTGCTGAACATCGAGTGCCTTTCCGGCGGCCACTGACCCAGCAACGTCCACGAGAAGCACGCGCGCCACGCGATCGCGCGCGGCGAGCGCCTGCGCGATGGCGCCGCCGAGCTCGCCGGCGCCGATGATGGCCACGGTCGCCATGTGCGGGTGAGTTGTATTCTACTGGCATGCTGAACGGGAAAGTCGCGCTCGTCACCGGGGGTTCTCGAGGGATCGGGTTCGCGATCGCACAAGCGCTGACCAGGGAGCAGGCGTCGGTGGCCATCACCGGGACCAACGAGTCCCGCGTGAAGGATGCGCGCGAGCAGCTCGGGGCCACGTCGCTCGGGATTCGCGCCGATGTCCGGGACTACGCGTCGGTTGAATCGGCGTTGCAGGCCACCAGCGATCGGTTTGGCGGTCTCGACATCCTGATCAACAACGCGGGCGTCGGCCTCTTCAAGGCGGTCGCCGACATGTCGCTCGACGAGTGGAACAATCTGATCGGCACCAACCTCACCGGCGTGTTTCACTGCAGCCGGGCCGCGCTGCCGCACCTGCGCGCCCGCGGTGGCGGCTGGATTATCAACATCAGCAGTCTTGCCGGGAAGAACCCTTTTCCGGACGGCGCCGCCTACTGCGCGTCGAAGTCGGGACTGAATGCGTTCAGCGAAGCGCTGATGCAGGAGGTCAGGCACGAGGGTATTCGTGTCGCATACGTCCTCCCTGGCTCCGTCCGCACCGGGTTCAGCGGCCGCACCATCGGGAACGACGACTGGAAGCTCGCGCCTGATGACGTGGCGCGCGTCGTCACGGATCTCCTCAACCATCCGCCTCGCAGCCTGCCCAGTCGCGTCGAGATTCGGCCGGCCCAACCTCCGCGGAAGTAACGGGTATGTCAGCCCTGGACAAGCACCGCGACCGGATCGAGCTGCACGAGACGATGATGGGGCCGTCGCGTGGCAGGCTCGCGGTGGCGCTCGACCTGTTGACCGACGCCCTCGCGATGGTCGGCCAGCACGCCGTTTACTGTCAGAGCACGCGGCATCCGGGGAAGCCGGAACTGGATATCCAGCTCGTGCTCGAACAGATCGGCGACGCGAAGGAGCTGCTGCAGACGGTCATCGAGCTCAAGGAATGACGTGGCATCCCCAGCCCCTCTAGGGGTCGTTGCCCACTACAACCTGCTCGAACGCCTCGAGCCTGCCGGTCCCGGCGACCTGTTTCGCGCGCGCGATACGCGTGCCGGCCGGACCGTGGCAATCCGCCTCCTGCCGGCGGAGTTCGCGCCGGATGACGCGAGCCGGGCCGGGCTGCTCGAAAAGGCTCGCGGTCTCGTCGGGCTCTCGCATCCGAACGTCACCACGCTCTTCGAGGCGGGCGAGCACGACGGGCGGATATTCCTCGCCTTCGAGTACCTGAAGGGTCAGTCGCTGAGGGCCGAGATGGGCGGCCGTCCGATGAACGTGCGCCGCGCCGTGGAGCTGGCAATCCAGATGACCGATGCGGTGGCGGACGCCCACGCCGCAGGGTTCATTCATGGCGGCCTCAGCCCCGACAGCGTCGTCATCACCGTCAAAGGCAGCGCGAAGATTCCGGCGTTCGAGCTGGCGGCGCGGGCCGGGTTCGAACAGGGCGGCGATTCCGCCGGCGTGAAGCTGCGCGACTACGACTCGCCGGAGGAGGCGCGCGGACGGGACCCCGACGAGCGGTCCGACATCTATTCGGTCGGCGCGGTCCTGTTCGAGATGCTCACGACGCGTCGGCCACCGCACCGCGGCGCCGCCGCCCCGAGCGCGTCGAATCCCCACGTTCCGCCCAAGCTCGACGAGATCGTGCTGCGGGCCGTGGCGCCCAACCCCGATTCCCGCTACCAGAGCACCGTGACGTTCGCCGCCGAACTGCGAAGTGTCGCGGCGATCCTCGACGTCCGCGGCGGGGCTGGCGACGAAGACGACGAGCACCACGGTGACTCGACGAAGGTTGGCAGGGTCGCGGTGATGACCGTGATCATGCTCCTGCTGGTCGCAGCCATCGTGTGGTGGTTCACGAGCTGAGAATCTCGCCCAGCCGTTCGGCAAACGCGGAGCGCGCCAGCACCTGGTCCACCCCCGCCTGCCGCGCGGCGGCGATGGTGGCTGTCTGCACGTGCGAGACGAAGCCGAGCGTGGGGACATCTCTGAGCTCGGGATCCGCCTTCATCTCGGCGATCGCGTCCATCGGGCGCAGCTTCGAGCTGTTCAGGTCGAAGATCACCAGGTGCGGCCGTTTCTCGCGAACGCGCGGCACCACGTTATCCGCCGCACGCTCGAAGTAGATGTCGACACCGAGCGACTTTGCGGCCGTCGAAATCTTGACCGAAAAGATCAGGTCGTCAACGACGCACAGCACCATCGACTAGGATTGTACGTGAATGATTCTCGAAGTCCGAGCCGTGGCGCCGTTCTACAAGAACGGCTTCGTCGTCGGGTGCGAGCGCACGAGGGCGGCGGTCGTCATCGATCCGGGAGACGAGATCGACGAAATCCTCGCGGCCGTGCGTGATCGCGACGTGCAGGTCCAGCACATTCTTCTCACGCATGCCCACCTCGATCACATCAGCGGCGTCGACACGGCGAGAAACGCGCTCGACGCTCCTGTCTATCTTCACCGAGACGATCTCGTCCTGTATGAGCGGGTCGTCGAACAGGGCGCGATGTTCGGCTTCAAGGTGCGTCCCCAGCCGCCCGTCGACGTGTTCTATGACATGTCGCCCGTTTACTTCGGCGACTACGAAGTGCGCGTCCACCACACTCCCGGTCATTGCCCCGGCGGTGTCTGCCTGCAGATTCGGAAAAAGGGGGAAGGGGGAAAGGGGGAAGGGGGAAACCACCTGTTCGTCGGCGACACGCTGTTCGCCGGCTCGATCGGCCGCACCGACCTGCCGGGGGGGAACTACGATGTCCTGATGCAGTCGATCACCGGCGTCCTGTTCACGCTGGGTGACGA
This sequence comes from Vicinamibacterales bacterium, assembly GCA_036521515.1. Classification (GTDB taxonomy): domain Bacteria; phylum Acidobacteriota; class Vicinamibacteria; order Vicinamibacterales; family UBA2999; genus Gp6-AA40. The sequence continues at coordinate 5,986 of DATDHP010000394.1, read as the reverse complement.
GGCGATCGTCCACCCCGGCCACGGCGCCGATACGACCATCGGACGCGAGCGCGCGACGAACCCGTTCGTCGTCGAGTACCTGGCCAAGGGAACTCCTTCTTCCGGCTAGAGCCGGAAGCCACGGTGATCGCACGAACTCGTGGCTCCGGTGATGGGAGTAACTGTGGCTCCCGCCTATACCCGGAAGTTTGAAACAGCCACTCTTGCCTGTGGCTTCCGGCAGCCACTCTTACCTGTGGCTTCCGGCTTCAGCCGGAAGGACGAACGATCTTCAATCAGCGTCGCGCAGCGCCACCAGCTCCATCCGTCCGACCTGGAGCCGGTCGCCGGAGGCCAGGTGGGCCACCTCGACCCGCTTGCCGTTGACGAATGTCCCGTTCGTGCTTTCGAGGTCCCGGACCTCGAGCTGTCCGCCCGGCAGGGCGGTCAGCCGGCAGTGCACCCGCGACACCAGCGCGGCATCCACGATGAAGTCGGCGCCAGTGGCGCGGCCGAGCGTCCGCGCGATTCCGGGCAGGATACGGAACGTTTTCCCGGGGTTGCCCTCTGTGACCGTTCTCAAAATCCACATACCGTCGGGGCATCAGGCAACTTTTCGGCCCGGTGACTCGTCAACATCCCTGTCCGACCGCGTGGAGCGGTCTGCACGAGGGTCCCATGAAGAAATCGAGAAGGCTGAGCCTGATGGCCGCGCCCACCGTCATCCTGCTCGTGGCCGGCATCTGGGGCTTTTCGACCATCAACGGCGCTTCCGCCAACATCGACCCGTCGAAGCTGGCGGCCGCGGAGGAGGGCGCGATGCTGCGCTCCGTCGTGGCCACCGGCAAGATCGAGCCCATCACCAAGGTCGAGATCAAGTCGAAGGCGAACGGCATCATCGAGCGGCTGCTCGTGGACGTCGACACCGTCGTACAGCCCGGCGAGGTGCTCGCCGAGCTGGACAAGGAGAATCTTACCGCACGGCTTCGCGAGGCCCGCGCCAATCTGCAGGCAGCGGAAGCAGCGCACGAGGCGGCCATCGCGCAGCTCAGGAAGAACGAGATCGAGGCGGAGTCGCCCGACGTGGCATTCGCATCTCGCAATCACGCGCGGGCGCAGCAGCTGTTCGACCAGAAGCTCGTGTCCCAGTCGGCGCTCGACGAAGCCAGGACGCTGCTCGAGCAGGCGGAGAACCGGCAGCGCGCGGCGGCCGGCCAGCTGGTGATCGCGCGCGCCCGCGTGGCGGAGGCGAACGCCAACATCGCGCAGGCGCGGGCCGCGGTGGAGCGTTCCGAGGAGGAGCTGGCGAACGCCACCATCAGGGCGCCGATCAAAGCGACCGTCCTCACGCGTGACGTCGAAGTGGGCAGCCCCGTGTCGTCCATCCTGAACCTGGGCGCGAACGCGACGCTGGTGCTGACCCTCGGCGACATCGAGCGGGTGTTCGTCCGCGGGCGCGTGGACGAGGCGGACATCGGCCAGGTGCGGCTCGGGCAGCGGGCGAAGATCACGACCGAGACCTTCCGCGATCGCGTCTTCGACGGTCGCGTCACGCAAATCTCGCCAATCGGCGTCGAGCGCGACAACGTGACGACCTTCGAGGTCGAAGTGTCCATCGACAACCCCGGCCGCGAGCTGAAGGCCAACATGACGGCGAATGCCGAGATCATCCTCGAGGAGTTCCCCAACTCGTTGCTCGTCCCCGAAGCAGCCGTGATCTACGACAACTCGCGCAACGCGTCGGTCGACGTCGCCGATCCCGGCGCCCGCAACGGCCGCCGGCGGGTGCCGGTGAAGGTCGGCGTCGGCAACGGCACGCGTATCCAGGTCCTGAGCGGCGTCAAAGCGGGCGACAAGGTCGTATTGCCCGGATAGGCGGACCTGAAGGTCCGCCTCTACGAAACCGTGTACGTAGAGGCCGACCTTCAGGTCGGCCTGACACGCCATGCGCGAAGTCTTTGCACAAGTCCTCTCGAACCTGCGCGCCAACACGCTGCGCAGCCTGCTCACGATGTTCGGGATTCTCTGGGGCGTGATCTCGGTGGTGGTCCTCTCCGCGACGGGGGAGGGTTTCCAGCGTGGCAACCAGCACGTCCTCGAGGAGCTGGGCAGGAATGTCGTCATCGTGTGGGGCGGCCGCACCTCCATGCAGGCGGGCGGCGAACGCGCCGGGCGCCGTGTCTTCCTGACGGTGGACGATGCCCGGGCGCTGGCCCGCGAGTCCAACATGATCGCCGTGGTCAGCCCGGAACTGCAGCGCGGCGCGATCCAGATCAAGAGCGCGTTCAACGCAGCCGCGCTGACAGTGCACGGCGTCGAGCCGCAGTATCAGGTCATCCGCACGATCGACATCGAGAAGGGCCGCACGATCCGGTTCGGCGATGACGAGGGCGCGCACCGCGTGGCGATCATCGGGGCCGACGCGGCCTCTCAGCTCTTTGGCACGCGTGAACGCATCGGGCAGCGAATCCACCTGAACCGGATTCCCTACACGGTGATCGGCACCATCCGGAAGAAGGACCAGGACAGCAGCTACAGCGGTCCGGACAACGACAAGGTGTTCATCCCGTACTCGGCGATGGCAAAGGACTTTCCACGCACGGACGCGACCGCGGGCGTGGTCTCGCAGATCCTCCTGGCGCCGCATCCGTGGGTGCTCGACGGCCTGCCGCGCGCGCTTGACGAGCGAACCGGGCGCGTCGAGGACATCAAGTGGCCCCTCGAGCTCGAGGTCCGCCGCATCCTGTCGAGGCGTCACGGTTTCGACGCCGGCGACCTCGACGCCGTCACGATGTGGGACACGTCGGTGGAGTCGCTGATGTTCGGCCGCATGGTCCGGGCCATGAAGAATTTCTTCTCCGTCGTCGGCATCGTCACGCTCGCACTGGGCGGTCTCGGCGTGATGAACATCATGCTGGTCGCCGTGCGCGAGCGGACGCGGGAGATCGGCGTGCGGAAGGCGCTCGGCGCGACCACCGCTCAGATTCAGCGTCAGTTCTTCCTCGAGGGCTTCGTCCTGACGATGCTGAGCGGGGGGCTCGGCTTTGCGGCGGCGCTCGGGATCTGCGCGCTCGTGAACATGGCGCCGATGCCCCCGCGCTTCCAGGGCATGATCCTGACCTGGCAGGCAGGCGCGGCCGCCGTGCTCACACTGGTGCTCATCGGCGTGGCCACCTCCACGTATCCTGCCCGGCGCGCGGCGCTGCTGCCGCCGGTCGAAGCCCTGCGCTACGAAGCATGAAGTTCGCGCACGTGCTCTCGGAGATTGCGCGGGAGGCGGTGTTCGGCCTCGTGCGCAACCGCGTGCGCGCGGGCCTCTCGATGCTCGGCATCTCGTGGGGCATCGTCTCGGTGGTGATGCTCCTGGCCTACGGCGAGGGCTTCAACGCCGCGCTGCTGCGGGGCTTCAAAGGAGCGTTCGGCGATGGCGTGACGATCATGTTCGCGGGCCAGACGAGCATGCAGGCCGGGGGAGAGCGCGCCGGCAAGCGGATCAGGATGCGCCTGGCGGACGTCGAGACGATTGCCGAGCTCCCGCTCGTCAGGGCATGGAGCCCGGAATACATGCAGGTGCAGCCGATGTCGTGGGGCACGAGGCAGGGCAGCTACCTCGTGCGCGCCGTCGCGCCCGACTACGGCGTGATGCGCAATCAGCCGGCTGCCGCGGGCCGTTTCCTGGATGCCGAGGATGTGCGTCTCCAGCGCCGTGTGGTGTTCCTGGGCAGCGAGGTCGCGCTCAAGGTGTTCGGGAACGTCCCCGCCGTGGGTCAGAGCATTCGCATCAAGGGGATGCAGTTCGAGGTCATCGGAGTCCAGAAGGAGAAGGTGCAGCTCTCGAACTACAACCGCCCTGACAAGCAGAGCGTGTTCATCCCGTATACGACCGCGGGGCAGCTCTGGAACACGGAGTATGTCAACGTGCTGGTTTATCAGGCCGTCGATCCCGCCCTCGATGCCAAAGCCACCGCTTCGGTGAAGGAAATGCTTGGAAAACGGCTGCGGTTCAACCCGGCTGACGACCGCGCGGTGCGCACGTTCGGGTCGGCGGAATCGCAGAAGATCACGGCCGGCATCGTCCTCGGCCTGAAGCTCGTGCTCACGTTCATCGGTGTGCTCACGCTGGCCATCGGCGGCGTGGGCGTGATGAACATCATGTTCGTGTCGGTCAACGAGCGGACGCGCGAGATTGGCCTCCGCAAGGCGCTCGGCGCCCGGCGCTCCTCCATCCTGTTGCAGTTCCTGTTCGAGGGGCTCGTGACGACCTTTGCCGGCGGCGCCGCCGGCGTCCTGATTTCCTATCTGCTGGTCTGGATGGCGAGTCCCCGCCCGTTCCTTTCCGAGCTCCTGGACGACGCCACGCGCGGCGCAGACATACACCTGATCCTGTCGATGGAGCTGGTCGGGATCTGCACGGCGATCTTGATGGTGGTTGGCCTGGTCAGCTCGTTCATCCCCGCCCTGCGCGCCGCGCGACTGGATCCGATCGAGGCGCTCCGGTATGAATAACTGCTGTTCACGCTTCTGACTTCTCGCTTCTCGGTTCGTGTTCAGGTTCGGTTCGAGGGTCAGGGTTCGAGGGTCAGGGTTCGAGGTTCAGGGTTCGGGTTCAGGGTTCGGGTTCAGGGTTCGAGGTTCAGGGTCGAGGTTCGACAGTGTGCGCACGTTCGAGCAATCCGGCGGTGCGAGGCCGTCCCGCCGACTGCGAACCCGGACCGCGAACTGAGAACCGGGAACTGAACCCCGAACTTGAACACGACCGAGAAGAGAGAACCAGGAAGCGTGAACGACACGCGCCGCGCACTAGTACGCGGCAAGCAGACGGGCGGCGCGTTCGATGTCCTGCTCCGAGGGCAGGAAGAATTCCTCGAGCGGCGGCGAGTACGGCACTGGCGCGTCGAGGGCGCCAACGATCCGGACCGGCGCGTCGAGCGACTCGAACGCCTCTTCCTGGATGATTGCGGCGAGGCTTTCGCCGATTCCGCCGGTGCGCGAGTCCTCGTGGACGATCAGCACCCTGTTGCAGTGGCGCGCGACGGCCAGCACCGCGGCCTTGTCGAGCGGCGCGAGCGTGCGCAGATCGAGCACGCTGGCTTCGATCCGATCGCTGCTGAGCGTCTTCGCCACGCGCAGGGCGACGTGCACGTAGGCGCCATACGAGATGATGGCAAGATCGTCCCCCGTGCGGCGCAGCGCCGCCTTCCCCACTGGAATCGGGTCCGGCGGGTCGGCCGGCAGCAACTGCCTGATACGGGGATCGCGATAGAGCGCGATGTGCTCGTAGTAGAGCACGGGATCCGGATCGGCAACGGCCGCAGCCATGAGCGCGCGCGCGTCCTGCGGCGTCGAAGGGGCGACGATCTTCAACCCCGGGGTCCGGTAGAACCACGGCTCGGTGTTCTGGCTGTGATACGGACCTGCGTGCCGCAACCCGCCCCATGGCAGGCGGACGACCATTGGCACCGACCCGCCCCACCGATAGCGAATCTTCGCCGCATTGTTCACGAGCTGGTTGAAGCCAGATGCCACGAAATCGTTGAACTGCATCTCGCCGATGGGGCGCTGCCCGGCCAGCGCGGCGCCGACGCAGACGCCCAGCACGCCGCTCTCGGCGAGCGGGGAGTTGATGATGCGGTCCCCGAACTCTTTCAGCAGCGGACGAAGGAGCAGGAAGGCGTTGCCGTACTGACCGCCCACGTCCTCGCCGTAAACGAAGACACGCGGATCGGCGCGCAGCGCATCGCCGACGCCCAGCATCACCGCCTCGAGGAACGTGCGGCCGTTCTTGTCGAAGGGAAGTCCCGGGTCCAGGCCTGGCAACGGCGGGTCCAGGTCGGTGCTCAGCCGCTCCCCGGGTTCGAGGGGCTCTGTCCTGACGCGCGGCGGCTCACCGGCGAATACGCCAACACCCGCCAGGCTCCCTCTGGGCCATTCGCTCTCGACGATCGCGCGCGCCTCTTCGTCGACGAGTGCCTGTGCTTCGCCCTTGAAAAGATCCGCCTCCCCGTGC